>QHOF01000073.1:0-341 GCA_003219335.1 Verrucomicrobiota bacterium
CGCCAGGCAGGTTACCTGATTGTTTACACTCCCTTTGCAAAACTTTACTGGCATGAAAGCCATCCTGACAAAATCGACGCCGGTAACGAGGCGATTGTGCGGGAACGTTGGGCCAGCGTCCTGCAGCGTGATCCTTATTACAATCCAAACCTTTCTCGCGAACGCGCCGATTTCTCGCTAGGCAAGTAACGCTTTTGAAAAGACTGACATGAATAAGAGCGAAATAAATTTGTGGCTGGGCTTGAGTGAGGCAGCACGGTATGCATTGACTCCGCGCGATTATAAATTGAGCTCTTTGCCGCAGCGAGTCGCGCATTCAGGTATTCCTGCCGGCGAACTGG
>QHOF01000073.1:350-7698 GCA_003219335.1 Verrucomicrobiota bacterium
CTCGCACAATCCATCCACAGCGTCATCGCGGAGTTTTCGGTGAATTTGTCCGACGTGACGAGGGAGTTCTGGCGAAAATCGGATTTTGGCCAAGGCAATGGTCGGCCGCGCGCATGTTTGCACCCAGCGCCAAAGGCTTTCATGTGCATCCGCCAAGTATTCCGCCCGATACGACCGCCGAGAAATGGCTGCGACGTTTGTTCATGCGCGGGCCACGAAATTATTCGCTGCGCCGTTATGACGACGAACAGTGGGACGTCATGTTTTTTCTCCAGGGACGCGTGGAGATGATTTTGTGCGACGTGCGCACTGGTTTGTCCAAACGCATCATGCGTTTCTTCATCGATGGCGACAATCACCAGAGCAGCAACAATGTAGGAGTGGTTCTTCCACCCGGGGTTGCGCACGCCATTCGCGTAGAAGGGTCGGAAGACGTGATCATGGTTTACGGGACGAGCACCGTTTTTCATCCCGAATTCGAGGGACGTATTGCGAGCGAAGTCGAAACGGCGGAGTTGCCCGAGGCGTGGCGGGAATTCTTAAAGTGATGAGGTAGGGTCGCCGCGCTGCGCCGACTCCCGCGCCTGCGGGACAGCGCGGCGCCCCTACCAGTTATGAAGCGAAGCTTCGACCCGGCCATTTTGGAAATGATGGATCGGCCGCAGCCGGTCTCGCCCGAGCTGGAACGCGATCTCGAACGCATCCGGCAACTCAATCGCTGGTTCGGCAGCTATCGGCTTATTTTGAAGTTTATGCGCCGCTGGATCCAACCGGATGCTCGCATCCGCATCGCCGACCTAGCCACTGGCTCGGGTGATATTCCGCGATTGATTGCTGATTATGCTCGGAAAATTGGCGCACAGGTCGAGATCGAGGCTTTAGACCGACAACCTGCGACCTTGGAAATCGCCACGAAATTGAGCGCCGGTTACCGGGAAATTTCTTATCGCGAAGCCAACATTCTCGAAGGGAACTCTGTCGGAGCATATGACATCGTGCTCTGCACGTTGACGCTTCATCATTTCAGCGATGAAGACGCTGTGCGCGTCTTGCAACAGTGCAGCGAATTGTCGCGGAGATTTGTTCTGGTGTCGGACTTGCGGCGCGGTTTTCTGCTCCAAGCCGGCGTTTATCTTCTAACCGCGCTGATCTTCCGGGAACCAATGACGCGCTACGACGCGCGGCTTTCTGCCGCGCGAGCATTCTCATTTTCAGAAATGCGCGATCTCGCGTTGCGTGCTGGCTGGCAAAATTTCGGCCACGAAAAATTTCGCTTCGCACGACAGGCCATTTGGCTGGGCGGATGACCCAAACAACGTACTTGACGATTTCGCATTTCGAACCGTATTAAAGATTAACGTCCACGCGGAAAGCGATTATGCCGCTCCTCAAGCCAGACCCGACATTTTACCCATCGCCAAGACTGGCGATGCAGGCGCCTCCAGAAAAATATGCGTTCGTCGCCGCGCTCAATCCGCCTGGGAGCAAGCTCAACGACGCGCTGTTGGTAGTGGACGTCGATCCTGAGTCGCGCTCGTATGGCCAGCAGGTCGGCGAAGTCACTATGCCGCAGTTTGGTGATGAGCTGCACCATTTCGGTTGGAACGCGTGCAGCTCGGCGCTCTGCCCATATGCGCCGCATCCGCACGTCGAGCGCCGTTACCTGGTTGTGCCCGGGCTGCGGTCGTCGCGTATTCACATTATCGACACGAAGGCGAATCCGCGAAAACCAAAGATCGTCAAAGTGATCGAACCGGAGGAAGTTTTTGCGCGCGCCAACTATTCGCGTCCGCACACGATTCACTGTGGGCCGGAGGGCATTTACGTGAGTGCGCTCGGAGCGCCCAATGGCGATGGCCCCGGTGGGATTTTCATGCTCGATTGCGAAACATTCGATATTCTGGGGCAGTGGGAGATGGACCGCGGTCCGCAATTTTTGCATTACGATTTCTGGTGGCATCTGGGATTCGACACACTGCTGAGTAGCGAATGGGGCACGCCGAATATGATCGAAAGCGGGCTGCAGCCTGACCTGCTTCTCGGCAGCAAATACGGCCACCAAATGCACGTTTGGGATTTGCGCCGCCGTCGTCACGTGCAAGCGCTCGACTTGGGCAATGAGCAGCAAATGGTGCTCGAGATGCGTCCCGCGCATGATCCGACCAAAGCGTATGGCTTTGTCGGCGTGGTCGTTTCGCTAAAAGATTTGTCGGCATCGGTTTGGCTCTGGCACCGCAGCAACAGCGCTTGGGATTTGAAAAAGGTGATCGAAGTTCCAGCCGAACCTGCTGACCCGGAAAAGCTCCCGCCAATGCTCAAAGATTTTAAAGCTGTGCCGCCGCTCATGTCGGACATCAATTTATCGCTCGACGACAAATTTCTGTACATCTCCTGTTGGGGAACAGGCGAGATGTTGCAGTACGACGTGTCGGATCCGTTTAATCCGAAGAAGACTGGGTCGCTGCGTATAGGCGGAATTGTGAATCGCACGCCGCATCCGAAAAAGCCAGACCAGCCGCTGGCCGGCGGTCCGCAGATGGTGGAAGTAAGCCGCGACGGCAATCGGATCTATTTCACCAACTCGCTTTATGCAGCATGGGATGAACAGTTTTATCCCGATGGGGTTGGCAGTTGGATGGTCAAACTTGACGCCGGTCGCGACGGCGGCATCGCGTTTGACGAAAAGTTTTTCGTGGAAAGCAACGACTACCGAGTTCATCAAGTGCGCCTCGAAGGAGGCGATTCCTCGAGCGATTCGTTTTGCTTTCCGTGAGTGGCCTCTGGCCGTGGCTGGCGATTTTTGGGCTGGGCATTTTTCATGGGATCAATCCTGCCATGGGATGGTTGTTTGCAGTGGCACTCGGACTACAGGAGCAGAAGCGCGCAGCAGTGCTTCGCGCACTGCCGCCAATCGCGCTGGGGCACGCGCTGTCGATCGGCTTGATCATCGCCGCCGTTCTTGTGGCCCGAATTAGCTTGCCGCACCGAGCTCTAAAGATTGCCGCAGCCGCGATCCTGTTTGCCTTTGGCTTGTATCGCCTCTTTCGGTCGCGTCATCCCAACTGGATCGGCATGCGAGTTGGTTTTGGCGATTTGACCCTCTGGTCCTTTATCATGGCATCAGCACACGGCGCAGGGCTAATGCTCGTCCCCTTCTTTCTGGCATCGCCAGCCGCGCAGTCCACGCATCAAGTTGGTTCGCACAACGGCCATGAACATGTGTCGGGATTCGCGAATTTTAGCACGCCATCGCTACTGACGGCTTCAGTCGCAGTTCACACGTTGGGATACCTTCTGATGACGGCTCTGGTGGCGATTCTGGTTTACGAAAAACTTGGAGTCGGCATGTTACGCCGCGCGTGGTTCAACATCGATTTGGTCTGGATGGTCGCGCTCACATTCACTGGCGCGTTCATTCTTCTCTTTTGATTTGCGGACCGTTTCGATTCATCTCAATCACCGTGAGGCGACAATTGACGACGACTGTTGCAGTGGCGAAACTGGCGTGCATGAAAGTCGCCAAAAAGTCGCCCCGTGCGACGCACAATCAACCGAGCGGACGTGCTACGGTTACACTGTCCAAGGAAACATACAGAAAAATGGATGAACTGCGTGGTAACGAGCCGCGATCTGCCTGGCTTCGCCGTCTTATTGAGCGAGAGGAGAAGAGGCGTGAACATGATCGTTTTGCTTCCTTGCTTCGCAAGCAATATACACCGGCAGTCGTCAAGGAGACGCTGGCGGTGAATGAGGAATTTCCGATCCACGACGCGTGAGGCTCGCACTTTACGCGTCCACGGCTGGCAGCGCTGCGCCCAACCTCGTCGCGCTTCAGGATGAGCGGCTGACAGCCTTACCTACTGTTTTGGTCTGCCCTCTGAGAGCAGGCATGGCGCTAACTGGGTTGCGCGTCGAGCTGCCATGGGGTGATCATCTGTTGACCGCTTGTCCAGAGTTGGCCCGTCCCATCCGGCGCAGCGCGTTGCATCCTAAGGGCTGGCTGGATGAATTGCGCTCGCAACAAATTATGGATTGCTTTCAACGCCTCCTGGCGAGGTGATCGCTTGTGAAAATTCTCACCACGGTCGCACAGGCGCAGGCGCAGCTGCATGCAAAAAGACGTGTGCTCGTGCCTACGATGGGCGCTTTGCACAGGGCGCATGCCGAGTTGATCCGCGTGGCGCGTGAACACGCTGGCCGCAACGGCGAGGTGGCCGTGAGCATCTTTGTGAACCCACTCCAGTTTGAACCGGGAAGCGATTTCGAGCGGTATCCGCGCCCCGAAAGCGCTGATGAGGAATTTTGTCGAAATGCAGGGGTCGATCTCCTGTTCCGTCCCTCTGTAGCGGAAATGTATGCCGACAACCGCTCGGTATTTGTCGATGAATCCTCTCTTGCAAACACGCTGGAGGGCAGATCACGCCCTGGACATTTCCGCGGTGTTTGCACAGTCGTGGCGAAGTTGTTCAATATTCTTTCGCCGGACGCGGCGTTGTTTGGCGAGAAAGATTTTCAGCAACTAGCCATTGTCCGCCGCATGCTGCGCGATCTCAATTTCAAGATCGGCATCGTCGCTGTGCCCACTGTTCGCGAGGAAGACGGCCTAGCGTACAGTTCGCGCAACCAATATTTGAGTGTGCAAGAACGGAAACAGGCGCCGGTTTTGTACAAGGCATTATGCGCAGCGGCAAACGCCGGCAAAAAATCCGCCGCAGATGTTGTCGCTATCGCCCGCGAGATCATTAGGGAAGCGCCGCTGGCTGCGATCGATTATGTTGAGGTCGTCGATGCGGAAAACTTACAACCGGTTGAGAGGGTTGGGCTGAATTCCGTGCTGCTCCTGGCGGTGTTCTTCGGCAAGACTCGTTTGATCGATAATATCCGCTTGGGATGAAAGAATACGACGTGACGCAGACAATCCTGTCTGCGGGTTTGAGCATGCGACTTCAACAAGCAAGATTGCCTGCTTCACTCGCATGAAAGAATACGATTTTGTCGTGATAGGCAGCGGTATCGCCGGTCTCAGCTTTGCGTTGAAAGCGGCAAAGCACGGCTCTGCAGCGGTCATCACCAAACGCAAAGCCGCCGAGACAAACACCGCGTGGGCGCAGGGCGGAATCGCGTGCGTGACCAGCGACGAAGATTCGTTTGAGCTGCACGTGCGCGACACGCTTCAGGCCGGTGCAGGGCTTTGTGACGAAGCGGTCGTGCGCACGATTGTGACGGAAGGGCCGGAGCGCATCCGCGAGCTGGCAGAGCTCGGCGTGCGTTTCGACGAGCGCGAGATCTCCGGCCTTCGTGAGCTTGATCTGGGCAAAGAGGGCGGCCACTCCAAACGCCGCGTGCTGCACGTGCGCGACGCGACCGGCAAGGAGATCGAGGACGCTTTGCTGCGCAAATTGGGACGGCGATCAAATGTGCATCTGCTGGAAAATCATATGGCGGTGGATTTGATCACCGCGGCCAAGCTAGGTTTCGCGAGCGAGGATCGTTGCCTCGGGATCTATGTGCTGGATGAAGAATCCGGAGACGTGGAAACAATCCGATCGGATCGGATCGTGCTCGCGACCGGCGGTTGCGGCAAAGTTTATTTATATACGACGAATCCGGACATCGCGACTGGCGACGGTGTGGCGATGGCATGGCGCGCAGGCGTAGAGATCGCGAACATGGAATTCATTCAGTTTCATCCCACCTGCCTTTTTCATCCCCAGGCGAAATCATTTCTCATTTCCGAAGCGGTTCGCGGTGAAGGCGGCATTTTGCGTAACGACCGCGGCGAAGATTTCATGAAGCGCTACGATCCGCGTGGCTCGCTTGCGCCGCGAGACATCGTTGCCCGCGCAATCGACGCTGAGATCAAACGCTCAGGCGCGAAATGTGTTTTCCTGGATATCACGCACAGGTCCCCGGAATTTGTTCGTGAGCGTTTCCCGCACATTTACCAGACGTGCCTGCGGTTCGGTATCGACATGTCGAAACAAGCGATCCCGGTTGTGCCGGCCGCGCATTATCAATGCGGCGGAATCAACACAGATGTGAACGGTGTGACCAGTTTGCCTGGGCTATATGCGATTGGCGAAGTCGGGTGCACCGGATTGCATGGAGCGAACCGGCTTGCGAGCAACTCGCTGCTGGAGGGGTTAGTGGTGGCGCATCGCGCCGCGGCAGCCACCCTGCGGACGCGACCGGCTCGAAAACAGAAAATCACGCTGCCTGAATGGCAATCAGGAAATGTCCAGGACGTCGATGAACTGGTGGTGATTTATCATAACTGGGACGAGATCCGACGCCTCATGTGGGATTACGTTGGAATTGTGCGCACGGACAAGCGGCTACAGCGCGCGAGCGCGCGGCTCCGAAATCTCCAGCGCGAAATTCGTGAGTTCTATTGGAATTTTAAAGTATCCGTTGACCTGCTGGAGCTGCGCAATCTCGCTGCGGTAGCGGCGTTGATTGTCGATTCAGCGCTGTGCCGTAAAGAGAGCTGCGGTCTGCATTACACCTTGGATTATCCCAACCCCGACGATCGCCAATTCAGGCGTGATACATTGCTCAGCCGCAACTGAATTGGGAACGAAGGCAATATTAGCTCCGAAAAATTGTCTTGCCTGATTGCCGGTGATCGCATAGAAGATGCCGGCGCTTTAACATGAGGAGACTTCTCGCGGCTTGTTTCAGTTTGGCTGTCGCTGTCGCCCCGAAAGCTTTCGGGGATGAACAATCCACTTCTCCCTACGCGACGGCGGCGGATTTTGCCAAGTACGCAATGAGGCTGCGTGAGCAGGCATTGCTCAAAGTGGAACCGCAGGTTCTCATCCCTACCAGTTCCCACCCGGCAATACAGCGTTACTCGTGGAAAACGAGCATTGTGACCACGGTGTTTTGGGTTGGAGAACAGGCCGGAGCCAATAATCCAGTCCCCAACTACAGAAGTTCGTGGGACTTGAATTGGGCGGTGAATTACGGGGGAACCGATACTCCGGATCCGAGCTCGCGGCGCAATTACATTCCAATCGCTTTCGTCCCGCATCAAAATCCCTTCTACTGCGCGCTGCCGTACAATGATGTCACCCATGGCCAGTTCAAGCCCGAAGCGCCACTGGTGATTCCGTGGTTCAAACAAACCTACACTGGGTCGGGACAATCGGTGTGCCGCCATCGATGGGTGACCATTCGCAAAGGCAATCGCACTTGTTATGCGCAATGGGAGGATTGCGGCCCGTTTCGCACAGATCATTTCCAATACGTCTTCGGAAACGAACGCCCGAAGCCGAATCTGAACCATGGCGCCGGGCTGGATGTTTCGCCGGCCGTGCGCGATTACCTCGGACTGGCGCCGACCGAC
>QHOF01000074.1 GCA_003219335.1 Verrucomicrobiota bacterium
CAGTTGTTGGATGAAGGCCACGAAGTTGCCGTTTTTGATAATCTGAGCGAAGGTCATCGCCACGCAGTCGATCTGCGGACGAGATTTGTCGAGGGCGACCTGGCGGACCGCCAGCAAATCGAGGCGGCGCTTTCCGCCATACGGCCGGATGCAGTGATGCACTTCGCCGCAAACGCATTGGTTGGCGAATCAATGCAGGATCCCTCCAAATACTTCCGTAACAACATTTGCAACGGATTAAACCTGCTCGACACCATGGTCGCGACCGGCGTGCAGCGGATCGTTTTTTCTTCCACGTGCGCCATCTTTGGTCTGCCGGAGCGGCTCCCCATTGATGAAACCGCCCCGCCGCGTCCGATCAGTCCCTACGGCGAATCCAAACTCGCGTTTGAGAAAATTCTGCGCTGGTACGACGAGATTTACGGCATGAAATTTGTTTGTCTCCGCTACTTCAACGCAGCCGGGGCTACGGAGAAGTTCGGCGAAGATCATCGACCCGAGACCCATTTGATTCCCACGGTGCTGAAGGCCGCGCTAGGTCAAAAACCGAGCGTTGAAATTTTCGGCACAGATTATGACACGCCCGACGGCACATGTATCCGCGACTACATCCACATCGTCGATCTGGCGCGCGCACACATTCTTGCGCTTCGCGCAAACGCCAGCGGATTCTACAATCTCGGCACAGGCGGCGGCTCCAGTGTTCGCGAGGTGATCGAGGCATGCCGCAAAATCGCCGGGCGAAAGATCGACACGCTTGAAAAGCCACGCAGACCTGGCGACCCAGCGCGGCTCATCGCTTCATCGAAAAAAATCAAAAAAGAGCTGGGCTGGCGATCGCAATTCCAGTCGCTCGACGCCATCATCGAGAGCGCCTGGAATTGGCATCAGAAGTTTCCAGACGGCTATGAAGAGTAAAACGGAATTTTTGCCTCAGTAGTTCCCAGCGCGGCGGCGAGAACTGCTTCGACACTCTCGACTTCCAGATCGCTGATCTTGCGGCTTCCTCGCCTGAGAACTCGTACATTTTTGTTTCTGGGCGCCCACACCTCGGCATCCGTTGGTCCGAAGAGCAGAATGCAGTTCGCCCCGGCGGCAGCGGCGAGGTGCGAGATTCCGCTGTCGTGTCCAACGAAAATCGTGCGCTCAAGCACCGCGGCCAAATGAGGCAGCGGCAAGTTTTTTGCAAAACGGACATTTTGCTTTCTCCATGCGCGTCCCAAGTACTCGGTCTGCGGCTTGTCCGCCTCACCCGAAATCACGACCAGTGAAGGACATTTTCCACTGATTGAGAAGTCGCCGCTTCTTGAAAACAACGCGATCCAATTTTCCAGCGGCCAGTTCTTTTCGTTACTGCCGCTTCCCGGATGGATCGCCACAATCGGCTGCCGTAAAGACCGGAGAAACTCGGTGGCGAACTGTCGCTCTTCCATTGATGGGAAAATTTTTTCAGTAAGATCCGAAACTTTGATTCCCAATTTTTCGATCGGTCGTGTAAGTTGTTCCGCAGCGTGGCCGGCATTTTCGACGATCCTGGCTGGTCCGCAGACCAGATTTTCAACGCCACAGCGGCGGAGGTTATTTTCAAAAATTCGGTCTGGATCGTACAGATAACTGATGATCAAATCGAAACTCGCGAAATAATTGGCCAACTCGGCTGGCAGTTCCGCATCCCTCGCAAAGAACCTGGAGAGCGGCCCGTATTCGATCGATCGTGTTGCTTGCGCATAAGAGCGGTTTTCCGCAATCGCCGCGATGTGTTTGTAACCGAGAATCTCGATATGCGCGTGCGGCCACGCTTCCCGCAACGCCTTGAGCGCCGGCAAAGTCAGGATGAAATCGCCGATCGCACCGCCGCGGATCACCAGAATGCGGTTCATCCGCTAATATCGCGTGAACGCAAAGGTGAGAATTATGCCACCGTAAATAAACGCGATGGCATGAAGACACCGCCAGCGAAGAACACTCCGGGCGCTCCACTTGATTTGATCACGAAGCACGTATGGGATCGCGACCCAGAATAAACCGGCGAGAATCAACAAATAAGCGAACACATTCACGAGCAACCGGCTCGTTTCGTAGCGCAGAAAGGCCGCATCCAGCAAGGGTTCGGCCGCCAGCAAGCAAAGAATTCCAAGAGCGCGCACGGCAAGAAATTCATCGACGAAGCGCAGGACGAGCACGTAGCCGATCGGCAACGCAATGAGGAGCGGCCGCCGGAAAGCGGAGAATTCGCCCATGGGGATCGTGTAGAGCAGCCAGAAAGTCCAAAGCAGACAAATGGTAAGCAGGCTGACTCCCGCAACGTAAGACCGCGGAAAGCGTTTCACGATGCTGACGAAATCCGGTTCCGAAAATCCAATCAAACCGAGTAAAACAAGAAATACGCCCGCGATTATTCCAGCGGTGTGCAAAGAAAGATGGTAAATCATGCGTCGAACTTCGCTGATGGCGTGTGAGTTTGGATAAGCTGGCGCAAGTTTTCAACTCGCGATCTGCCGGACGCAACTCAAAAAGTTGCCAGAGTAGCGCATGCCTCCGGCTTACTGCAGGACGAATCCGACCCGGCAAGCCTGCGCTCCGAGGAAGGCAAGCTGGAAGCATGCCCTACTCTAACCGGCGTGCCGTACAAGCTGAATCCATTGGCCCGCTCAATCCGGACATCGACGAGTTCTCCTACGAGTTCATCGTTGCCTTCACCTGTCCGCCGTAGCCTCGGCGAAGGCGGAAATACGACAATCTTGTTAGTGCGTGTTCGGCCCATTAAGCGCGCCGGATTTGTTTTGCTTGGGCCTTCGCAAAGAACTTCTACATCGCTTCCGACCAGGCGTTCGAGATTCCGACGATTCGATTCGTTCACGACCCGGAGCAAATCCTGATTGCGCTCCTCCTTTATGCGCTCATCGATTTGATCCGGCATCTCCGCGGCAGGCGTGCCGCGCCGGGGCGAGTAGCGAAAGACAAACGCGTTATCGAATTGGATTTCCTCGACCAAATCGCGGGTCTGTTTGTAATCGTCTTCGGTTTCGCCCGGAAATCCGACGATGATATCGGTGGTAATCGCGATGCCGTGGCGCGCCCGGCGAATTTGCCGGACAAGATCGACATACTTTTCTGCCGTGTAGGCGCGATGCATGGCTTTGAGAATTTTGTTGGATCCCGATTGTAACGGCAGATGAACATGCTCGGCCAGCTTCGGCAGGCGCGAGATTGCGTCGATTAGGTCGTCACGAAAACCGATCGGATGCGGCGAGGTGAAACGAAGACGTTCGAGCCCCTCGACGTCGTGTGCCGCTTCGAGCAATTGCACGAAAGGGCTTTTGTTGTCGATCTTCTGGAATTCGTGGCGACCGTAAAGATTCACGATTTGCCCGAGCAACGTGACTTCTTTGACGCCGCGCGCGACCAAGCCCCGCACCTCATCCACGATCTCGTTGATCGAACGGCTGCGTTCGGCGCCGCGCGTCTGCGGCACGATGCAAAATGTGCAATGCATGTTGCATCCCTGCATGATCGACACAAACGCCGTCGCCTGCTTCGGCGCGAGTTGCTGGTCGCGAATCGTCGATTGCGAGCCGGCCTCTTCACCAACATCGACAATCGAAAACCGCAGATCATCCATCCTGCTGTGGCCCGGATCGGTGATCCCGGCTGGACGCGCCGCTTTCTTCGCCAGCAGCTCATCCACATAATCCGCTACCCGATGGAATTTTTGCGTCCCAACCACAAGATCGACATGCGGCACCTCTTTCAGCAGTTGGGAGCCGCGCGCCTGCGCCATGCAGCCGAGGAACCCGAACACCACGTGGGGCCGCTCTTTGGCCATGCGACCCAGCATTCCCATTTTACCAAGCGCCTTTTGATCAGCCATATCGCGCACGCTGCACGTATTCAGCAGCACGACGTCCGCCTGTGATTCGTGCGCGACCTGCTCATAGCCGCGAGAGATTAGCGAGTGCGCGACTTGGTCCGAGTCGCGCTCGTTCATCTGACAACCATAAGTCTTGATGAAAAATTTCCGCATGGACGAGCGAAAATAATACACGGACAGGCCATCTTCGTCCAAGACGCAACACGAATTTCAGGAACTCACAACGAATTGCCACGAATTGCCTCAAACGCCTAGGAGATTCGTGACAATTCGTGCAATTCGTGTTTTAAATCGCAGCACGCATGAACGAAGGACCTCCAGCAATCGGCATTATCGGCGGCAGCGGGCTGTATCAGATGGAGGAATTGCGAGACGCGACCGAGCACACCATCGATACACCGTTCGGCGCGCCATCAGACGCGCTCGTCGGCGGAAAATTGAGCGGGCGCCAAGTTTATTTTTTGCCCCGCCACGGCCGCGGCCATCGGATTCTGCCGCACGAAATCAATCATCAGGCCAATATCTACGCGCTGCGCTCGTTGAACGTTCGCTGGATCATCTCGGTAGCGGCAGTGGGCAGTCTGCAGGAGAAATATGCGCCGCGTGACGTGGTCTTGCCTTCGCAGTTTTACGATCGCACCAGCAACCGTGTGGTTCACACGTTTTTCGGCGACGGCATAGTTGCCCATGTCGCGTTCGCCGAGCCGATCAGCACGAAACTGCGCAATCTTCTCGCCGAATCAGCCAGGTCGCTTGGCGTCACCGTCCACAATGGCGGCACCTACGTGAATATGGACGGGCCTGCGTTCTCTACACGCGCGGAATCGGAATTCAATCGTCGCAACGGATTCGATGTCATCGCGATGACGAATCTTCCGGAAGCAAAACTGGCGCGCGAAGCGGAGATCGCGTTCGCGACGCTGGCGATGATTACCGATTACGATTGCTGGAAAGTGGAAGAGGAACCGGTCTCGGCACAAACAGTCCTCAGCCATTTAATTGCCAATGCCGAGACCGCACGGAAAGTAATTGTGGAGGTGGTCCCGCGCATTCCGACGGAGCCGAACTGGCCGGAACATTTTGCGTTGGACACAGCGCTGGTCACCGATTGCAAGCTCTGGCCGGAAGTGACGGTGGAAAAGCTGGGACCGATATTGGAACGATTTCTCGCTGAGCTAAGAAATGATAAATGACGAATGTTGGAGTGTTAAAGCGGAATTGCGGTGGTCGTTGGTTTCCGCTTCAACGCTTCAACTGCACCAGAAACGATTGAATTGGGGCGCGAACCAATTGAGAATCACAAAATGAAGACGCGTTGCTTTGATCACATCGATTTACGAGTGACAGACATGGAAGGGGCAAGAAAGTTCTACAGAAAGTTTCTGCCGCATCTTGGGTTTGTTCACGAAAGACCTGAGCCGGCGCCTGTTACACAGTCGGGCGATCAGCCTGGCGGAGATTTTCATACCTTTTATTCTGCCGGCGGCGACAAACCATCGGAATTTTTTGGTTTCACCGAGGATAAAAACCATCGACCAAACGGTACGCGTATCGCGTTCTGGGCGGATACGCGCGAAGAAGTGGATCGGGTGGCGAAGCTGGTGCGTGAAGCGGGCGGGCAGGCCTTGGAAGGACCGGAAATCTGCGCGGATTACAGCTCCGGCTATTACGCCTTTTTCTTCGAGGACCCGGACGGCAACAAGCTGGAGATTTGCTGCCGGGAAAGCCCGATCATTGCGCAATGACCGGGTTTCGGCGAAGAGTTGAAGAATGAGTAGTCCGGCGCACGAGCCTGCCTTTTTGCAGGGCGCGCGTCGTGTTCGCTATCTCAAGCTGATCGCGCTCTTCAAAATCGGTAAGGGCGCGCTGCTGCTTCTGCTTGGTGTTTCGCTGGTTTTCCTCAACGCGCGGACTCGTTGGATGGATGCGCTGTCAAATTGGACTGCGGACGAAATCCTGCTGGAGCACAGCAGAGCGGTCGATTATTTGCTCCACAAACTGCAAGTGGTGCTCGCGGGCGGTACGCTGCGGGCCACGGGTTTATTGGCGCTGTTTTATGCGGCAGTTCTTTTTACCGAAGGAATTGGCGTTTACATGCAGCAGCGCTGGGCCGAGTTGCTCATGATTTTTGCGACTGCGGCCCTGATTCCAATTGAGGTGCGCCATCTCTGGCATGAGCCGGGTCTAGTGGGCGCGCTCATTCTGCTGGCGAACTGTTTCATCGTTTGGTTTCTGTATCTTGTACTTAAGCGCGACAAAACCAAACCGTGCGTCGCGCAGCCGCGCGAACTGGCCGAAACACGTTAGAGAAATGATCCCTTTGTGAGCGCATACACGCTCGGCAGGGGAGCGAGGAGCGATTATTTCTAACGGGAACCTGGCAGGCTGGCGTCCATGCAAAGGCCAAAAATTGATGACAAACTGACTTTGCAGGCAGACTTCGGAAAGACCGATGCAATCTGCGTCGAGGTGCTGGATAATCCGGCGGCCGAGGAGGGCGTTTTGCTCAAGGTGATGGCCCGCGGTCCATTCGAGCAGGGTCAGCAAGTCTGGATAGTTGGTCGCGACGGATCAAAAGTCGGCGCCACGGTTGAAAACGTTCTTACGCAAACCGTTGACCGCGAAGTAACGCTCTCAACGGTGTTGCCGGCGTAAACGGGGTAGGGCCGGCGCGCTAAGTTTCAGCGCGTTTTCAGCAGTGCAGCAAATTTTTGCAGAATCAAGGAGCGACGGCTTCCCAGCCGTCGTGTTTAAGTGGACGGCTGGTCCAAGCCGTCCTCCTTGTGGCAATCTGCAGGCTTGCTTTCGGCACGGCTTTTTACTGTGATTACAGATGTGAGCGCTGTTCGCGATGACGTGACTTCACTGAACGCGACTGATCCGGCATCTGCCGGCGGGATCGCCTTCACAACCACCCACTGGAGCGTGGTCTTGGAAGCGCAAGGCGAATCCCCGGCAGCACAGGCGGCCTTGGAAAATCTTTGCCGCACTTATTGGCGGCCTATTTATGGCTTCGTTAGGCGACAGGGCACTAAACCAGAGGAGGCGAAAGATCTCACCCAGGGGTTTTTCGCGCTGATTTTAGAGCGCAAAGATTTTCAATCCGTGCGACAGGAAAAGGGTCGCTTACGTTCT
>QHOF01000541.1 GCA_003219335.1 Verrucomicrobiota bacterium
CCCGAGTTTGAGAAGTGGCATTGCGAGTTGTCTGCACGCCGATCGGCACGAGACCAAAGACGGTAATCAAGCAAAGGGCGGCGATACCAATGGCTAAAGTTACTTCGACCAAAGAAAACGCCGATGTCCGTTCCTGCTTCATCGCCGGTAGATTCTCACGTTACCGCCAACCCCGGTAAACTGAATAGCCACAAGATTCGCGGGGATGGAAGCAGGAACAGTTGCTCCGTGCGTCGGCTCTAGTCCGATCTCAGCCGCCGTTTGGAGCGGAAAGATCTCCGTACCATTGCTAATTGTACTGTTGTTAATCCGCGCCTCTCCGCGCGGGCTGAATTGGACCGCCTTTACGAACGTGTACTGCGCAGCAGGGGCGGGATTTCCTACAGGATATTGGAATGGAGTGGTGGAATTGGTGGGACTCGCATCGCCAATGCAGTATGCCGGCGGGACGTTTTGCCGACTGTCGAAGGGGGTTGACCCCGTCGCCGAAGGCGCGTCGGTGTGGGTCCAGAGGTGCACATTGTCAATCTTGGTTAGCTTGCCGACCTGAATTAGGCGGGTGGTCAGATCTTGCGGCGCGAGCGGATCGTATATGATTGTACCGTCCTTCGACGCGACGATCGACATTACAATTCTCCCGGTCCCAGCTGTCGCTGGGTTCGTCGATGATTGGGAGACGTCCTCCTCGAAAAAACCGACCCAGGTGTAAGTATTGTTTGCCTTTGCGTAGGTACGCGCGGTGTCGAGCACGCCTTTGATGGTGTATGCGTCGCTGGTGACGTCGGTGCCGCCTTTGATGTAAGTGAACGCCGGGGCAATCAACCCCAGCAGAAGGCCAATGATGCCGACGACGATGAGAAGTTCGAGGAGCGTAAAGCCCCGAACGCCTTCGGGGCCACGCTCCGTGGAGCTCAGGCGTCGGACGTCAGATGTCGGAAAGAATGCGCTGGCGCGCTCACGTTGCTTCAGCAGGCATCCGCCTTCGTCCCGCAGTCGCGGGGCTGCGGCGGGACGAAGAGCAAAGCGTAAACGTGCGCGCTGCCCTTGCGCGGAAACCCAGCCGGAAATGCTGGGGGCAAACATTGGGGGGAGCCCACCACGTTGTGGAGACGATTGGTGATCGACCAGCCTCGCCGTAATCCCACCAAGGCGGGTGATCAGTGATCCGCCTTCGCCGAGGCTACGGCGGACAAGTCGGCGATGAGCAAAGCGTAAAAGTGCGCGCTGCCCTTGCGCGGAAACCCAGCCGGTAATGCGGGGGGCAAACATTTGGGGGAGCCCACCATACCGAGAAACAGGGGGATGACAAGTACTAATTTGTCGGCAGCCGACGACAGGCGTCTAAAGAGACACCAGCGCCCAACACCGCACACTCTAAATGCGGCCCGTGAACATCGATTGCCGCTTTATTTTACTCGTCGCGCCCGTTGCATTTACCCTGGCACGTCGCCACGGAGGCGACCGAGCAAAAGTCGGCGGTATTGCAGTCCCCCTTGATCCGAATCACATCAAAGATCGAGCAAAATGCGCAAACGATCTTCAACTTCAGCCATAGCCTCGTGCGACAACATACCCCAGCGCGAAATAAGTCGGTCTTTTGAAACCGAGCGAATCGCCTCGCATACGGCAGCGCCGTCGTTTCTCGTTCCTCCATCGCCTTTACTGACCTTCACATGCAGCGGTATATCCCGCTGGGGTGAGGTTAGTGGCAAAACCACCACAAGATCCGCCGGGCCAGCGTTAAAGAAAATCAACTGAGAAGAAAAGGGAGGCCTCCGGCCGCCTCGCTCTCGCCCACGCGTCGGGCGAAGATCGGCGAGCCAGATTTCGCCGCGGTGTGGACAGGCCATACCGCCTCAAATCCCGTCGTTTAGAGTAGCATCCAACTGCCGCAGCTCGGCTTGCCAGGCTTTCCAAGCTTTTTTGTTCTGGCGAAGTTTCGAATAAGGCCAGATTAGTTCGCTCAAGGAGCAGACGGCGTCGCTCGTTTTCGACGGCCCGATCGAGCATTTCCTGCAGTGAAGTATTGGTTTGCTCCGCCATTTTTGCCAGGCTGCGGTGCGCGGTGGAACTGATGCGGATTGTGGCTGGCATACAAAAATGTATACGCTCACGTATGCGCAATTGTGAACAAATGACAGAACGACTAATCGTCAGCGGACGGCGGTCCTCCGAAGGTGCGTCAACTCTCAACTACCTGTCCGCCGTAGTCCCGCGACTGCGGGACGAAGGCGGGTGAAGCCAGTATCGTTTCTCGCCTTCGACGACGAATTTGTTTGCTTGGGTGACGTTGGTGGTATCCGGCGCATATCGCCCTGTCTGCGCGACAACCTCGCCGTTGAGGTGGTCTCTCGCGAGTCGCG
>QHOF01000542.1:0-545 GCA_003219335.1 Verrucomicrobiota bacterium
CGAACCCACCAATGAGAAGTATTCCACCTACAAATCCCCATTGCTCTCCGATGGCGGAGAAAATGTAGTCGTTGTGCACAGCGGTAGCCGGAAGAAAGCCGAGCTCGATCTGCGTGTTTGGCGCTTTGAATCCTTTGCCCGACCAACCGCCTGAGCCGATGGCAATGAGAGATTGATTAATCGCCCAGGCGGAGCCTTGTTTGTCGATGTCAGGGTGAGTAAAGGCTGTAATCCGCTGTTGCTGATATGGCTTGAGTCCGAAATTGATCGCGATCGGAATAAAAGCGATTCCGATGAGAATGACGCAAATTAAATAGCGCAGCGGCAGTCCGCCGACGAACCACAACGCGAGGAGCACCGGAATCCAAATGATGACCTCGCCCAGATCGGGTTGCATCAGGATAAGCAGGCACGGTGCCGCCGCAATCGCTCCGGAGAGCAGCAACCGCAGCATCGGATGCATCTCGCGAAATTGAGTCAAGAATATTGCCAAAACCATTATCCCGGCCACAACCGCAAGCTGCGCGGGTTGAAAGTTGATCGGC
>QHOF01000542.1:576-2430 GCA_003219335.1 Verrucomicrobiota bacterium
GCCAGCTACGTGCCGCGTAAACTTTGGTGCCTATGAACTTCGTCAGGATCAGAAAGACAATGCCCGCCAGGTACATCGGCAACGCGCCCCAGCGGATCCAGCGGTAGTGAATCAAACTGGTCACCATGAACGCAAAGACACCGACAGCCACCCAATTCGCTTGCTTGCGCCAGAAATCCGCCGCGTACGCGTCTGTGCGCGTGGAAGTCGCACTGTAGATTGCTACAACCCCGAAGACGGCGAGCGCGAGCATCGTCAGCAACAGAAGCCAGTTTTGACCGAGCAACTTCCGAAGAAAAGGCGTCATGCTGTGTAATTTTGCATATATTTCCGGTGCTTTTGCCGGAAATCCAGAGCCGATTATACGCAATTTACTTTTTCGGCAAAACCGCCCAATTGAAAAGAACAGCAACATGTCCTCCAGAGGCGGATGGGCCATGGACGTTGGGAGCTGGCTCTTTTTTCGATCCGTAACATCTAGAACCTGAGTAGCTTACAGTGATTCCGCACAAATATTTGCACTTCGCTTGTCACCAGATTTAGAGGCCGCTAAAGTAGTCCTCGCGTTTCACTTTGGAGGATGGCAATGGCTAGGAAGACGAAAAAGACCAAGCGAAAGCTCGCTCATCCAAAGTTTCCGATGCAACAGCTGTTGAATTTGCGTCATGAGGGAACGCACTTCGATCTGCGCGCGATCTTTCATGAGGTGAACGAACGACACTTTCGCGGGCGTCTTCGCGGTTACAAAGTCGTCTGGGGTCGCCGGCGAAAGCATCGCCCAAGAGAACAATTCATCTTTGGCACAATTCAGGAGGCAGACCGGGTCATTCGCATCAATCCTGCGCTGGACCAGCCGTTCGTGCCGCTTTGGTTTTTGCGTTACGTGCTTTATCACGAGATGCTGCATTCGGTTGTGCCGGATCAAACGCTGTCGGCGAATCGCCGGCGGGTTCACACCGAAGAATTCAACCGCCGCGAGCGTGAATTTCCTCATTACCGGCGAGCGCGGCGCTGGGAAGAAGAGAATCTGTCGCGTTTTTTGCGCTAAATCGCGCCTTTAGTGCGTTTGCGTGACTGGCGCCGGGGATGGCCTTTCAGACGGCGAGGGCGTCGTCGCTACGTTCTTTTTGATCAGGTACCAAAGCGTTGTCGCGAGCAGGAGGGAGATCAACTTCGCGCGCCAGTTTTTCAGAATCAGTCTCTTCATATTTGCTGTGCAACAAGATTTCCGCGATCCGCTGACGGAACGTCTCCGGAGTGAAATTGCGCTCGATTCGGCGCCGATGACAAATGGAAATACTGCCTGTCTCTTCGGAGACGATGACCGCCACGGCGTCCGATTCCTCCGTGATCCCAAGCCCGGCGCGATGACGTAATCCCAGGCTGCGGTCCAGCGTTTCCCGCTGACTCACAGGAAAAATGCACGCTGCGGCTGCAATTCGTCCGTTACGAATGATCACTCCGCCATCGTGCAGCGCGGCCTTTGGATGAAAGACGGTCAGGATGAGTTCGACGGAAAACTCGCCGTCAATCGTTACGCCTGTTTCCTCGTAAACGCGAATCGATGTGTCGCGCTCGATGGCGATCAATGCGCCGAATTGTTTATTTGCCAGTTGCGTCACTGCCTCTGCCAAATCGTGCACCGTCTCTCGTTTCTCGCTCGTCAGTGAAAAAATCGGGTGTCCGCCAAGCGCAGCGAGGCCACGCCGCAATTCCGGCTGAAAAATGACGACCAATGCCACTGCGAGGAAAACGGAGAAGCTTCGCACGATCCAGCCGATCACCACCAAATTGAGCAGCGTCGAAATTAACGTCAGCGTCAAAAAGACAATCGCCAGTCCGGTCAACACCTTC
>QHOF01000540.1 GCA_003219335.1 Verrucomicrobiota bacterium
TTCCTGTTCCTACTTCGCCGGTGATAACAATGAAGCCTTTTTTTGCGTCGATGCCGTACCGGAGATTGGCGTAGGCCTCCAGGTAAACTGGATTGGCGTAAAAAAAACGCGGGTCGGGGGTAATGCTAAAGGGTGATTCCAGGAATCCAAAGTGCCGGTTGTACATGATGCCCCGAGCTTGAAGATTTGAGTCTTTGCGACTGAGCCAGATGGTCGTCGACGAGCCGAAGAACTTGCGAAAGTTTGTGAGCTTCGGGCATGACATGGTCCTTGTCATGCTGCTTCTGAGTATGTAGCTGGGAGACTTCCGAAGCGGTTAACTGTTTCCCAACAACTAAGCCATTTTTCCGCCTCTCATTCGACGTCGATATCATTCCAGCGATTCTTTTCATTAAGCTTTTCTTCAAACGTTCTACCTTTGCCGAGTTACTGGCCGTCACATGCACTGCGAATCTTAACCGATTTTGGTTAACTCGAACGATATAGTAGCCAGCAGCTCGATTGATTCGTCGATTGCTCTAAGGGATTGGGCATAAGAGAGAATCGCTGGCGTCATAATGATCCAAAGGGCAATCGTACCTGAAGACTCATATACAATACGGCAATCCCGGTCCGCCCGCTGCCTAAGTGCGGCACCATCTCCCTCAGGGAGTCCAGTGCTCTAGCTGAGCACTTATGGGATAGGTATGGAGGCCGTTACCCCTCCTCACCAACCGTTGCGGAGAGTACCGGCTGCAGAACCCTCTACTATCCCATGGCGTGCCATACGGCGAGAGGTTCTTAGAGCAAGAGCAGGGCCACTCTACGAGACGGTTTGCCGGTTTTCCGACGACATATTTGCCGCTCACGAATCGAGATGAAAAAAACAAATTAATGGAGTGAGCGCATCGAGGAGCACAAATATTAGCGCCAAGTAATCCGAGTTCAAATAGCGCAAACGCAGGTACAGTAAGTTTCGAAGCAGCAAAAAAGCTTGTCTTTGAAGAGAGGGTCTCAGAGACGGCTTAAGACAAGAGGTTCAAGAGAACTCTTTTGTTGACAAGGAGGAGACGTTTGAGTTCGGCTTGGCCCCTCTTTTTTTCCTCTCCCTTCGTGACTAAAATATAAGTGGCTCGATTATCCTCGTGGGAGGGTACCATCATGCCGAAGTACAATGTTTATGCCTTGTGCAACGCATGTGGCGATCTTCATCCAATGGAGATTTCCGTTACGTTGGATGACGGTCCCGTCGAGAAGCAAAGCATCGGCGACAGGTACGAGGCAAAGGATCTCCCTGCAAACCTGGCCACATTAAAAGATAAGCGGGTTCAATGCCCGAAAACTGGAAGACAATATGCGCAGAAAAACGATAAGCAGATATTTCTGGTTCCTATTAATTAACTGATGCCCACGGCGGGCGGTCAGCCGAGAATGTTAAAGTAGTCTAACCGTTTTAACACAACCACTTCGGGACCAGGAGCAGACTATCCACTATGACGAGCAGCACTGCGCCAGCAAACCACTGTTGGGCATAAGGGAAGACAAAGAAGCCAATACCGAAGCCGATGAACACTAGAGACATGCGTCGCCGAACTGTTGTATTCTTTTACTGACAAGTTCCCTGTGTGGACTGTTGGGTTTTTTCTACGCCCTCCCTCTGTCCACTCTCCATTGAAGCATTTCTTTCGGTCGGCATATGCTTTGCTAACTTAGCGTGTATCGTGAACTCAAATCCCGTCGATCCACGGAAGGCGCAAAACAATGCGTCCAACAAAGCCGATAATGAAGCACAGTTTAGCGACCAAAAGGAGTCCCGAGAGCGATCACTGGAGCTGCTCGCTAAGATCGAAAGACTCATTTGGCGTTTCTATCTTCGTGGGAAAGCTAGAGGGAAGCAAAAGTAAGCTGGTCTCTGCTGAGTCACAACTAAGGGCAGCCAGACTGGCTCAACGACGGCCACTGGCACCTCCCTAGCCTCTGCCTCAGCCGCGCGGGTAAACAGAACAAAAAGAGCAAAAAGTATTTTCGCTGCCAGCCTTTGTAGCGCGATAATTCGCCAGATCCTCTCGGCACGTAAGATCTCAACTAAGAATCTGGCCCAGAATCTTGGCCGTTTCCGAATTACAAGTTAGCGTCAATCCATGCTTTGGCGAGATTTATCACAAATCTTTCCGGTTCCTCACAAGTTTTGAATCGATCCGCGAGGCCGCCAATGGTGTGTGAGTATCGCCGGCCATCGCGCTTCCAAGTGATTTCAGCTCCCGGACTCCACAATTTGGCGCTTTGATGTATAGATGCATACGCGATAATGAGCCGGTCGTTGTAATACAGATTAGCCATGGCGCTCGGGTCTTTTCAGTTTCGGTTTCCGCTCTACATAAGTCTACTGTGACTTCGCGGCATTGTTGCCTTGCAACCG
>QHOF01000075.1:0-1442 GCA_003219335.1 Verrucomicrobiota bacterium
CTCCGTCGCTGTTCCCAAAACCAGCAGAAAAGCAGCTATCCCGCTTCCCCATGCGAGCAAACGGGCCACCCACGACTCCGATGTCAGCTCCCGCGCTCGGTCCCAGAGAAGGAAAAAGGCTGCACATGCTGTGAGGATCAAAAGCGTCTGGTAAAAATAAAAGTAACGAATGGAGTAAACCGGCAAGAAAAGAGAAAAGCAAAGTAAAAGCCCGACGAACACGAGAAGACAATAACGCATCGTCAAATTACGCCATGCAAACAGGGCACCGGCGATGCACAGAATGGTAAGAAGCACATGCGGCGCGGTTACGAGAACCGAGGAAACGTAGTAGAAAGGGTCCGATTCCTGGTTGAGGAAATATAGTGACGGAGTTGAATTCATTCCATAGCCTAGGAAGAGGTAAGCTGGGGCCACCATCACTCGCAACGAAAGTTGGATGAGAACAATCGAACCCACAGCGATCAGCCCGATCCATAGATGCGGTTCCCGAAGCCAGCTCCAGCGTCTGGGGTACATTAAGAGCAGTGTCACGGCCAGCACTGGAAGCAAAAAACCCTGGCCTTCCCACGAGAGGTAGGTCAGGCAGAAACACAAGCAAGCGGCATAGAAATATTTTGGGTCCAGTTTGCCCGGCTGACGAATCGCCAGGTAGAAGAACCAGATTGTTAGTATCGCAAAAAACTGATCCTGCGAGGGATGAAACAAGTGTTGCGCCCAGAAAACGTTTAATGGATTAAAGGCGTAAATCAGCGCCGCCAACAAGCCCGTCCGCCAGTCGAACAAGTTGCGACCCATCAGTCCCAGCAGCAACGTGGTGAGCGTTCCAAATACTACTGCCGGCAGGAGGAAGGCCCAGTCGCTCCAGCCAAAGATCATGCACGAAAGGGCAATTGGATAAGGCACTAACTCATACGTCGAAAGTGCTACTACGGGGTTGTAAAAGCTGAGTGATGGGTAGCCTCGATCGAAAATTCCCATGGTATAGTTGCGGATCAAAATATCGTCCTGATCAAGGGGGAAAGCGGTTAGACCATGCAACCGCATCGCTAACGCGGCGAGAACGATGACGCCGAGCGCAAGCCAAAAACCGTTTTGGCTGGCCCATCCACGCCATCTCTCCCAGGCCGGAAACAGAGATGGGGCTGGCTCCTTTCGCCTCGCCCATGCTGGCAGTCGTGGGAGAATAAGCAGTGCGACGAGCCCGAGGAAAAACTCGACTTTCACCGGCGAGTCCGGCCGAAGCCGGATATCGTAGCGCAGCAACAGTAGTGTCGCGGTGGCGACGAGCGCGGGCAAATGCAATGTGGCATCTATGCCTAGAGCTCGCGCCATCTCCCACTTGAGCCTTTTGGCTAGCCGGCTACCGGACCAAATCCAGCCTAGGAAAGCCGCAGCGGCAACTATCAGCATGAGAGCAATGCCGGCGATCGTCTGGCGCG
>QHOF01000075.1:1483-10284 GCA_003219335.1 Verrucomicrobiota bacterium
TTCGGCGGAAGCCCCCAGTGTTCGCCTGCGTAATTGTAAGAACCAATTGTCGTCGCGAGGCGCGAACTCGGCAGCACCCAGTCATGATCTGAGACGATCGAGCTCGCTACCCGGGCACCGCTGGACAGAAAAGATACCTCCGCGATTAAAGTTGGTAGAGCATCCAGCCCTTGCACCTGGATAGATAGGTCATTTCCCCGGGCTTTCATCCATCGCTTGAGATGCAGGAAATGAATCATCGGAGACGAATCGGTAAAGTCTCCGAGAAAGTGCCCGTTAAAAATTACCGCGGAATTGCCATTAGCTGCGATTTGAAGCCACGCATCAGTATTTCCCTTTGGCGCGTCGAAATGTCTTTGGAATGTCGTATTGCGGGCAGGCCCCGGGCGTTCGTCTATTATCCACTTTCCTTTCACCGGTTGTTGGAGAAGAACTGGCGGCAAAGTCACAGGCTGAGTGAGTCCGGTCCGTTCTGACGGTGCCACTTCGGCGTGAGGCCAGCGCGCATCGTCCATTTTCGGATCGGTCCATGAGATCAGGGCGGGAATCGTTCCAGGCGTCAAAGCGACTCTCCAACTCTTATCAGAGGAGAACTCACTCAGCTTCCCAGATTGGTCGATTACGCCTCCCCGACAGATCAGCTTGGCTCTACCCGGAAAACTCCCCCGAGTGACATTCACGGCAATAGTATTTGTCCCCGGAAGAAGATTGTGGGTGATATCGCAAATCACCGATTGGTTTCCGCCTGAGGTTAAGCTAAGAACTTCGCTTTCTAGCTCGGTTTGAGCGGCTTGCATGGGAGTTGCCTGCTTGCCATTGACCGAGAGTTTGAACCCATCAATTCCGGCCATTTGTAACCAAGCGTATTTCGGCGTTTCGCTCAGATAAAGGTTCTTACGAAAGCAAACATTGTTACTCGGTTCCGACGCCTGAATCCATGGGGCAGCGCCAAAATCGAGGTAATAGGTTGGGGGCGGTACCGCCACGAGCACGAGCCAGCTGTAATAGCCAACTAACGTACCGGTAGTTAAGACAAGCAGCAGGGCGGTCCCGCCCGGACGTGACTGACACCATTGGAGAAATCGAAAAGACGGCCTCATTTATAGTAGCTCTCAGTGAGGGTCTTGAGCGCTCGGTAATTTCGGTCGTGCCGTTTGCGGGAGGCCGTGTAATACTTCCGGGCCACATCCAGATGACCCAATCTGTACCAACAATCGCCGAGATCATTCTCTATGTCGGAGAGGAGACACGGCTGCGTTGTCTTCTTAAAAACAGGTTCAAAATATTTTATCGCTGACGAGTAGTCAGCCATATCGCGGAAGGCGCGCCCGGCTCCGAAAAATCCGTTGATCTTGTCCGGAGCAGCTTCAATGCTGACCAGCCAATACCGACACGCTTCGCCAATCACTCCTGTTTTGTAGAGGGAGCCCGCGTAATGAGCTGCGAGGCTGGCCTTCTCGATGAGCGCCACGCGACGCACTTGTGGATCGCCTCCTTCGGCGGCTCGACCATAATAAAAGAGGGCCTCTGGGGTCAAACCACGCGACTGGTATGCCACGGCGCGGGAAAAGAGGATTTCCGGGCGATCCGGCGAGTGCATTTTCTGATACAGGGTGCCAAGGTGCACGAAACAGGCTGGCTGCAAGCGCTGCCATTCATCAATCGCCATCGCCCGACGCACCTCCTTCGCAGCATCCGCGAACGCTCCGCGTGTTTCCTTCATTTCGGCGGACGCTAGAAGGCGCTCCGCAGCTATTGGGCGCCAAAGTTGCAAACCTCCCAACACCGCGACAAGGACGGCTAACGCAGGTAGCACAAGTTTCAGCCGCGTCCAATCGTTCATTTGGTACAGACCAGCAGCGCAGATCCAGATGGCACCGGCGCAGAAGCAGACCCATCCCGAACCGAGCGATGCGGTGCCTGCCCAAAAGCGCTCGGCTAGCGCTTCGACAGGCTCGAAGAGTCCGCGTGCCGGCGAACGGACGGCGACGTTTGGAATGCTATAAGCGACTTCCAGGTGATAACAGTGCTCAAAATCGTCTCCACCTTCCAGAGCCATTTTCAGCCATGTTGGTTCCCATGATGTAATCTGCAGAAAAAAGGTCATGCCACCCAGTAACAGCAGCATTCCTGCACAGAAGACCGCCAGGCCTTTTTTCATCCACCAGGCAGCAAAGCCCAGCCCGGCCACTATGATCGCCGCGGTCCCGTAGGAAACAAAAACAAAATGCCGCGGCCAGAGGTAGGCGGAGTGCGCGAAGGGAAAATTCAGGCCGTTAAAGCGCGGCGTCGTCACCGGGTCAAACCAGGGGAGCAGAAGACTGAGCGCGACCAACCCAAAGCCTAACGGCCAATAATTTGTTCTCATGCTTCCCCCTCCAGTTGACGCGACGATTTACGGAAGTAAACGCTAAGAAAACCGAGACCCTCCCGCATAAGCCGCAACTCATCACTCGAAAAAGTCCGTAGCAAAAAGAGAGCGCCGAGATATGCGATGCCAGCC
This sequence comes from Verrucomicrobiota bacterium, assembly GCA_003219335.1. Taxonomy (GTDB): domain Bacteria; phylum Verrucomicrobiota; class Verrucomicrobiia; order Chthoniobacterales; family UBA10450; genus Udaeobacter. The sequence goes on from QHOF01000075.1 coordinate 3,987, forward strand.
GCCGCAGCGACTGGCAATGCCTGGAAGAGCGGAAGCTGCCGCGCCGGGAAAAGGATCGCCGCCATGAAAAGGCCGGCCAAAATCGGTTTTACTAAGAAATTGGCCATCCAAAGCGGATGGCCTTTTCGCTTGAGAAAGTAGGCCAGGATCGCAAAGGCTGCGATCTCACTAAACACCGCAACCACGCAACCGCCGACGTAACCTAGACTAGGGACGACGGCCAAGTCTCCACCGACACGCATGAGCACCGCCATGCCCACCGCCAGGCAGAAAAACGGAGTTAGCCGTAGTGCCGTGTAAATGAACGGCGAGAGTGCCGAGACGAACATCGGCACAAACGCCACTCCAAACCACTGCATGGCGGGTTCCGCACCGATGAATTTTTTGCCGAGTAGGGTGAGGATCAACATCCGTGGCCAAATGATGAAGAAGACCGCTCCCGGCACGCTCAGGCAACAAAACCATTTCATCGCTCGGTTATAGAACTCTGTAAACTTCTCCGCTCTGCCTTCAGTTGAGCGAATCATTACGGGGTAAAGCGGTAGGGCAAATGCCATGGAAATCATCCGCAATCCAAGCAAGATTCGGTATGGTCCGCTAAACAAGCCCAACGTATTTGCATCGACCAGCCACATCAGGATCAAGATGTCTGCCTGCCAGGCGAACTGGCGAAGCACCAGCCCGCTGCCAAGTGGTACTGCCTCCACTAGCATAGATTTCCAAAGGGCGAAATCTATCGTTGGCGAAGCCCGGACAACCCGCCAGCTCACAATCTGCCAGTTGAAGAACCAGAAGATCAAAGAGGCGGCCAGCTGCGAAAGAACCACTCCCCATAATCCCCAACCGCACGCGAGACTCAATCCCACAAAGCCGGCGATAAGCCCCTTGTGAAGAACGAAGCCGATGGCATTGAACTCCATGGCTTCGATCGCCCGCAGAACGGCGGAATAGCTGATCGCCTGTAGGAGTGTCAGGCTGGCGAGACCCATCACGAAGGATTGCGCCTGGGTTCCTGGCGGGAGATTCAGTAGCAGCACGGTCCCGAGAAGGAGGGGGGTCGATAAAAAAAAGAGAGCCCACATCAGGCCCTTGGCGCTTCCGAGTAAGTGTCCGACGTTATTGGGATGCCGGGCCACTTCGCGGGTAAGGATGTTCGTAAGGCCGAAATCAGCCAGAAACTGGAAAACAATTGCGAACGACAACAGGTAGTTGAAGGTACCGAAATCGCTGAGCGACAGGCCGCGCGCGGCCAGCAGAACGGCCAACATCTGCAGCACCGCGCCGATCCCGCCTGCCACCAACAGCCAGGCTATATTCTTACCAACCCGTTGAGATGGCTTCATCGAGAGCTTTCCACCCGAACTCGGTCATTATCCACCAAATCAACGGTTCCCGCGGTTGCGACGAGGGTCCCTTCCTTCAGCCCGCTGACGATCTCTATCATTCCACCGGCTTCCAAACCGGCGCGCACCGGCGTGAGAACTGCACGACCGTTGGAGTCAATCGCGAAAACACTGGCATTCTCACCGAATGGATTTATGACGGCCACGGTGGGAATGGCCAGCGCGGTTTTTTCTATCCGGACACGCATGAAACCAGTAAGCCCCGGCTTTAACTTCAAATCGGGATTGTGAACGGTCACGTAAGCTGTGAAGGCACGAGTCTTTGGGTCGATGCGGGGATCGACATGCTCGATCGTGCCTTTGAATGTGGTCGTGGGGTATGCTGAAAAGAATACCTCGGCTGGCTGTCCTTCATGGATCTGGCCGACTGATTCGTCCTGCACTTGGGCCAGTAGGTAGACTTTCTCCAGATCGCCTAATTGCAAAAGTGTTTGATTGACGTCGACGCGCTCGTCGGAATTGACGAAGCGAGCGAGTACGATGCCATTGACAGGCGAGGTGAGCCGCGCGGCTTCGAGATCGAGTTGTGCCTTAATCAGCTTTACATTCGCCTCCCGGAGCGCAGCTTGTTTGGCGGCCAGCGTCACGCGTGCATCGTTGACTTCCAGTTCGGTAGCCATTTTTTTTGCTTTCAAGACTTCCATCGACTTTTCCTCGGCGGCAGCCTTTTCCTCCGCAACGCGCGCCGATTCCACTTCTGCCCGGGCGGACTCCAGCGCGGCCTCCAACGGTGCCCGTTCATCCTCGATGAGCAATGCGCCGGATTGGATTATATCTCCGACATTTACCAAAACCTTATGTATCTTGGCAGCGATACGGGAGGTGAGCGTGACGGTCGTGTACTGCAGAACCTGCCCGGCCGCTCCGACAGTTGTTTCAAGCTTGCTGACTTTTGCGCGCGCCGCGCTGACCGGGATTGGAAGTGATGCCTTTCGGGCCTCAGCGGCGGTGTAGCGTCTCTGGTAATTTCTGGCTTTCCATACCAGTACGAGCGCGACGAGGAGAAGCGCGATGAACAACAGCCTTCGAAATGAGGATGAGCGGGTTCTAAGCATGGCGGATTATGACAATAAGCAAGCAGACAAGTCCACCAAATTCTACGGAAGCGTTTTCAGCGCTTTTTCAGCGTCGCATCGAAGAAGACTTCCGCGTCTTTGAGGGCGTCCATCTGTACTGCCTGGTGCCCTACGGGCAGGATCTTCAGCGTGGCGTTCACTCCGGCTTTTTGCAGCGCCTCGTAAAAGCGTTGGCTCTGCTCCACTGGTATCACTCTATCACCCTCGCCATGCACAATCAGAAAAGGCGGATCATCTTTTGAGACATAATGGATGGGGCTGGCAGTTATCGCTTTCGCTTTATCTTTTTCGAGCGGCCCGCCCAGCAACGCTTCAATGGCAAACATGCGTTTGGGACCGAGATTCGTCATGGCCGGAAGATCTGCCGGGCCAGCCACATCGCACACCGCTTGAACCCGGCTTGAATACTGCATATTATCCCCACTCCCCTCCAGCTCCGGCACCCCACCGGACGTGCCGAGCAGCGCCGCCAAATGTCCACCCGCGGAGTATCCCCAGGCGCCGATGTGGTCAGGATCGAGGTGGTGGTTGGAAGCGTTGGCGCGAATCCAACGCACAGCAGCCTTACAATCTTCGATCTGCGCCGGAAAAGGTGCAGTGCGGGTGAGGCGGTAATCGATGCTGGCCACGGCGTATCCATCCTGCACCAGCGTAACAGCTGGACATCGCTCTTTTCCACCCGCGTCCCAGTGCCCACCATGGATGCAAACGATCACTGGCAACAAACCCGAGACCTCCTCTGGACGATAGAGGTCGAGCGTCAGAGCTATGCCGTTAACGCGTTTGTAAACCAAATCTCGCTGGACTGCGGCGTTGGGAACCTCTATAGGCCGACGCCTCGCCATAACCGGTTGCGCCGCCGACGCACACAAAGTCGCGACGGCGAGTATGTAGGTTAGCCATCCATGTCGCTGTCGCATAAGCCGAAGCATCTAATATCTCGGTGTCATAGTGCAAATGCAATTTTGCTCAATAAAAATCGGCCCGCCCTGCGCTCAATTGTCCAAAGTTTTTCAACGTTCCCGACATCGAAATTGGTACGCAGAGCCTTCCAGCCTGTAAACTGCGTTGTTCAAACAGCTTCTTCCCAAATTCATCCAGCCCAACATCAAGGCAGGTCGACTAACTTTGGTTCGACCATAGGGCGACTTGAGCGTTCAAAACGCTTTGATTCTCACAAAACGGATTTCGTATCCGAATGTTTTCGCCATACTGTTTCGAGACGGGCACGCCTTGGATCCCGAAGCCGCCACATTTTTTCCAAGCGTTGTGGTAAAAAACGCCAGCGCGGTCGTTCTCGATTATGTTGTAGTTAAGTTGCTGACGGGCGAAACGGCCGGCCGCATCCGGCACCTCTCGTTGTCGGTTCGACCAAGAAAAGTCCATCCGGTTGAGTTTTCCCATCCAGCCCCAACTGACAATCAACGAACACTAGCCTCAGTTACGTTAGCAACTACGTCGATCCTTCCGGTGCCTGATTTGCTCCTTTCTTTTTGAAAAGATGTCTTGACCACTCTCGATAGATCCAGTCATTCTCGTGCTTGGAGCGGTGGTGGAGACTTGACTTGAGAAGTTTGTAACATTTTTCAAATGGATGGTTACAGCGCGAGGCGTTGGCGACTGACAAGTTCGACGACGAGGCCTTCCTTTCCATTGATCGGCAACAGCAAAAAGTTCTCGACTACAACGACGACCTGGTAAATTGCGCCTTCATATCCTGGGATGACTTTGATCTGTGGAACGCCTGGCTTCGTGTCTTTGGTCTTGGCACCTTCCTGGAGGAATTCCATTTGATGAACGGGATGAGTGACTACACTCACACCGGTGACCCCTCATGCCTCGTCGGCACAACGCAAAACCCAGTGTTTTGCGATTTCGAGGATCCTGATTACGCGGTCTTCTTTCGTGACTCGGTCGAAGTGGCGGAAGCTTACGAAGCCAGCCGCCTGACTTCCGGCGACGCCGCCAAGCGCATCTTCGAGATGGCCAACGAATACGCGTTTCCTGTTCCGATTCGCAAGGACGCCTTGGTTCGTGCTCACTGGATGAAGGAGGAAGACCAACTGACTGAACGAGACTTGGGCTTTGTGCGCCGCGGCTTTCGTTGGGCGCTCACGACCCCGCTGACACGTGATGTTGTCTTGAGTTCAGCGACTTTCTTCCGCTGGTGCGCTCGCCGGCCAGATCCTCACCTTGGCGTTGACTCGGACTCGCACACTCGAGATTTGAAGATGCCGCAGCGCTGGGGCAGGCGAGAAGAAAGGCGCCCGTCGCTGGCCTCGCGCGCTTGAAAAGCCATCGAAGGCGAGCCTTCTTACTTGTCTGATTTTGCTACCTGGGACTCTTCGCCTTGACAAGCGGTCTCTCTTCGCGGTAACTCAGACAGACAAACAGGCTACCAAGGAGGTCTTCTTATGATGATTCGTCGGATTGTGCTGTGTTTCTTTCCCTTAATGATCGCGACGGCGATCCTCGCCGATAGTTGGTCCCCGATCACGATCGTGAATGCGCCCACTCCGCGCGCGGCGCACTCGGCGGTCTTCACCCGCATCGATGGAACCGATCAGATGATCGTTTGGGGTGGCCAAGACTCCCCGATGGTGCCTTTCGCCAACACGGGAGCGCGCTGGAAGCGCTTGTCGAATGAGTGGACGGCCACGACCACCACCAACGCGCCGGTCGGACGCGAAGGCCAGCCCGCTGTGTGGACAGGACACGAGATGATCATCTGGGGCGGCGACGATGGTCTTAATTTTCTCAACAGCGGCGGCCGGTACGATCCGGTAACGGACACCTGGCGGGCGACCTCACTGACCGGAGCGCCGGATGGGCGGTTCGGCCATTCGCTCATCTGGACCGGCGATCAGCTGATCATCTGGGGCGGCGCGGTCGGCTTTGGCGGCGATGTGAACACCGGGGCGCTCTACGATCCCGTTACAGATACCTGGTCGCCGACCACAACTGTCGGAGCGCCCTCTCCCCGCGACGGTCAAGCCTCCATCTGGACCGGCTCGCAGATGCTAATCTGGGGTGGCATCAGCCTTGGTAACTATGTGAATGATGGCGCGCTTTACGATCCACGCACCGATACCTGGACAGCTATCTCTACCACCAACGCCCCATCGCCCAGACTCTTCTTCGCATTCGGTTGGGACGCCACGAACCTCTTCATTTGGGGCGGTGTCAACTCGCGCTTCCAGCCACTGGCGAATGGAAAGCTTTATAACACGCGCACCGGCGTCTGGAAAACGATCTCCGGAACCAATGCTCCTACAGCACGCTATGGCGCCACATGTGTCTGGTCGGGCAAAGAGTTCATCGTTTGGGGCGGCTCGGATGTGGATAGAAACCCGGTCGGCACCGGAGCAAAGTACAATCCGGTTAATAACACTTGGACGCCCATAACAACGACCGGCGCTCCCGCGCCGCGTTCGAGTCACACCGCGATCTGGGACGGCTCCCAAATGATCATCTGGGGTGGCTCAGGCGAGTGTTGCAACAACTGGTTCAACGACGGGTTCGCCTATAAACCGTAAGGGCGGGGAAGCAGAGCGAATGCCGAGACGCGCCTCGACCAACGCCTGAACCCACGTCCGCTTCACTCGCGCCTTTCTGAGGATTGGTGATTGGTACGGAGTGCGGATGCCGTTGTTGTTACTTTATTTCTCACCATTCACTCTCGCGCACCTGGCGTTTGGCGGCTAAGGAGTAGCTCGGCGATGTCGAGCACCTTCACGTTTTCCCCTCCTTGAGTGCCAGCCATGCCGTCGGTCATCGTGCTCAAACAAAACGGGCAGGCCGTTGCGAGGGTGCGCGCGC
>QHOF01000068.1:0-10412 GCA_003219335.1 Verrucomicrobiota bacterium
GTCCCAGCGGTTTGCGGAATCAATCTGACGACGAGAATCAGTCACCGCTTGCTCATCGGGTGGATGATCGCGTGGCTCGGCGGAATCGCTGGGTTATTTCTCTCCTTCTGGTGGGACCTGCCGTCAGGCGCAGCGATCGTCTGCACGTTTGGGACGATACTAATCCTGATTTCATTTTTTGCGGTGTGGCAGCATTGTCGAGTCCGTTCTCGCGCAATGCAGGGTTCACAATAACTCTGCGGGACGCACGACAATTCCCTCAGCGGCGCGGCGTCTGCGGCACTTTTCGGCCACGATTTTTGAGGATAATTTTTCCTTGCCGCGGTAGCTTTAGTCTGATGCATCGCACTGATCATTCCTATTTCCGAAAGCGACACGATTTCGTGCCGGACTTTTCGCACGCGGAACGGCGCACTCGCATCGTGATCGGTGTCACTGCCGCAATGATGGTCGTGGAGATCACGGTTGGCTTGATGTCGCACTCGATGGCGTTGCTAGCCGACGGCTGGCACATGAGCACGCATGTAATTGCGTTTTTGATAACCGCCGTCGCGTACTATTTCGCAAGAACGCAAGCTGGCAATGTTCGCTTCAGTTTTGGCACAGGAAAAATTGGCGTGCTCGGCGGATTCACCAGCGCGGTGGTACTCTCGATGATCGCATTCCTAATGGCCGGCGAATCTGTGCGCCGGCTTTTTGTGCCGCTCGAGATTCATTTTAACGAGGCGATTGTCATCGCGTGTGTTGGGTTGCTGGTAAACTTGGGTTGCGCAGTGATGCTCGCGGATCACCATCACGAGAGCGGCCATGGCAGCTCGCATCGTGAAGATTTAAACCTGCGTGCGGCGTATCTGCATGTGCTGGCCGATGCATTTACTTCATTGTTGGCGATTACGGCATTGACCGGCGGGAAATTCTTCGGCTGGGCATGGCTTGATCCGGTTGTGGGAATCATTGGAAGCGGCGTCGTGTTTTCCTGGGCTTACACACTGCTGCGCGATACCAGTGGTATTCTGCTCGATCGCACGCCTGCGTCGTCGGATTTGCCCGACCAAATTCGGCGCGCGATAGAGAGCGACGGCGATTCGCTTGTGACCGATCTGCATGTCTGGCAGGTGGGCATCGGGAAATTTGCAGCGATGGTTTCGATCGTCGCGCACGAGCCGAAGAGTTCCGATTCCTATCGAGCGTTGCTCCGCGGGCACGACGAACTGGTTCACGTCACCATCGAGACGCACCATTGCCGCGAACACCACGAAGCGGTCGCAAGCTCCTGAATGGCCGACACACTCTGGCAAGTCGTGGCGGCTTACGCGTTCGCCCTTATCGGCGGATTGATCAGCACGTCGCTGCAACTGGCGCACAAGCCCCTTTGCGTGTTGATCAGTTTCGCCGCCGGAACGCTTCTCGGTGTGATGCTCTTTGCAATTTTGCCTGAGAGCTTGGGCGCAGCTCCGTGGTGGGCAGTGCTGCTGGCGCTGATCGCCGGCTATGCACTGTTCTTCTTTATCAGCAAACACGTTCATCACGTTTGTCCCGCGTGCGCGGCCAGCCACTTCGACGCGGATGCCGCGCGGCATTTCAGCGAAATCGCCACCGCGCTAGTCGCGGCGCTGGCGATTCACAGCACGACGGATGGCCTGGCATTGGGAATTCAACAAGAATCTCTCGGACCAGAAGCGACAACGTGGTCGCTGTTCTCTGCCCTGTGCATTCACAAAGTCCCCGAAGGCCTCGCACTGGGCACTCTTTTGATTGGCGCCGGTGTGCGACGCGCAGCTGCGCTGGGCTGGGTAGCGGCTGTGGAAGCGACCACGCTCGTCGGCGGAGTGGTCGGCTATTTTTTCCTCTCGAATATTTCGACATTCTGGCTCGGCTTGATCATGGCATACGTGGGCGGCGGATTTTTCTATCTGGCCGCGCACGCCGTTCTCGGAGAAATGTTGAAGCACGGGAAAAAAATTGTTTTGACAAGTTTTTCCGCAGGTGTGGCTTTGATCGCGATTCTCAACGTCGGGTTGAGGATTCTTGGGTAGCGCACGCGTCTCGCGCGTTGGTTTCGGCGTCCCGCCGAAACGATCTTTCCTTAAAGGGCCCCGGTTTCGCTGGGCGAAAATGCAAGAAAGTCCGCGATCGCGAGGACGCGCTCGCCAGCACGCAAGATGCGTGCGCTACCCTCGCGGATTTGGAAATCACCGTTCCTTGTCGCTACATTCGCCTGTGCATTTTTTTCGTTATCGCGACGGGCAGCTTTGCTGTGAAGATGTCGATCTTGCGCGCGTGGCCGAGAAATTCGGCACGCCCACTTACGTTTACAGCGCTGGAACAATTCTCGATCACTACACGCGGCTCGATGCCGCGCTCCCGTCGCTCGATCATCTGATTTGCTACGCCGTCAAAGCGAACTCGAATCGCGCAATCTTGAAGTTGCTCGCCGACGCGGGTGCCGGTTTCGACATCGTTTCCGGCGGGGAGTTATTTCGCGTGCTGGCGGCTGGCGGCGATTCGGCGAAATGCACGTTTGCCGGCGTGGGCAAATCGCGCGAGGAGATCGAGTACGCGCTGGAGCAAGGCGTTTACAGCTTCAACGTAGAAAGTGAAGCGGAGTTGGATTACATCGATCGAATTGCCGGGGCAAAGAAAACCCGCGCACCGATTGCATTACGCGCCAATCCCGACGTCGAATCGCATACGCACGAATACATCTCGACAGGCTCGCACGAGAAGAAGTTCGGCATTGGGCTCGACCGAATCGCCGCGGTTTACGAGCGCGCCGCCAAAATGACCAATCTCGAGATCGTCGGCGTCCAAATGCACATCGGCTCGCAGATTACGGAGGCGCCGCCGTTCGCGAATGCGATCAGCAAGCTCGCGCCGGTCGTGCGCAAGCTGAAAACCAAATACGGGATCAAGTTCCTCAGCATCGGCGGCGGCATGGGAATCATTTACCGTCGGGCGCTGGAGAGCGGATCAGGCAAATGGTGGCATGACCATGGCGGCGAATCGTCCGCGTTCAGCATCCGCGATTACGCTGACGCAATTATGCCGCCGTTGCGCGAGCTGAATGTTCGAATCCTCGTCGAGCCTGGTCGTTTTCTCGTCGGCAACGCCGGCGTATTGCTGACGCGCGTCCGGTACGTCAAAAAATCTGGCGCGAAGAAATTCGCCATCGTCGATGCTGGCATGAACGACTTGATCCGACCGGCGCTCTATCAGAGCTATCACGAAATCGTGCCGGTGAGACAATCGATCACGAGCACGAGCATGAGCAAGAGTAAGAGTAAGACGGAGAAGATCGACATTGTTGGGCCGGTATGCGAATCGGGTGATTTCTTTGCGCTGGACTTCACGAGGGCGATTTGCTGGCGATCATGAGCGCGGGCGCTTACGGATTTGTGATGGCGTCCAATTACAATTCGCGTCCGCTGCCGGCAGAGGCGCTGGTGCGCGGCGACAAATTCGCGCTGATTCGAAAACGGCAGAAATGGGAAGACCTGGTGCGGAAAGAAGTCGAGGCGGAATGGTAGGGATCCCGCAGTGCGGAAGGCCATCCGCGAACGTAACCGTGCCCGGCGGTCGCGCCCGACCACTTGCGCAATTTCGCGCGCAGCATAAATAGTCCTCTCGTTATTCATGATGCAACGCCTCTTGCTCGTTTGCTGTTTGTGGATGTTCGCCTTTGCCTCGCATGCGTCGTCGCCCGCGTCCGGCGAATACATCATCCTGGTCGGTGGACCTTCCCTGTATCAATGGGAAAAATACAAGCTTTATCCGCACGATCATTGGTGGGCCAACTTCGTGCGCGCCGCGCGGTTGCGCACCGAACAAGTGCGTGCCCAACTCGGTCCGGACGCATCGATTACCTGGCTGGTTTATAAACAGGGCTACGTCGATCGCGCGAAACAGGAGCACCAGGATTTGATCGCCCTGATCGATTCAGTGCGCGAAAAATTCAATCTGCATCTGGTTTGGTTTAACGCCGGGTCGGAGGTGATCGACTACTTAAACAAGGGCCAGCCACGAAACCAGGTGAAGATCACCGGCTTTGAATATTTTGGGCATTCCAATCGCGCCTGTTTCATGTTCGATTACAGCAACAACATCGACAGCGCATGCAAATCGTGGTTGCACGAAAGCGAGCTGACTCAGATCGACCGGCGCGATTTCACGCACAGCGCTTACGTGAGAAGCTGGGGCTGCCATACCGGCGAAAGCATGTCGAAGAAGTGGTATCACGCCACCGGCACGCACATGATCGGCGCGATCGGCAAAACGCAGTTCATGATGGAAGAGCTGCCCATCCTCATTTCCGAGGACGGCAAGTGGGTCAATTGACCGGCTCGGAAGCCGCGAAATGGACGGGCTGGCCTGAGAGGCGAGCCATTTTTTGGGACAGCTGGAGCTGCAGCCTCATAAAAATTAAGATCGACATCGCTCAGGCGTTTTGCGATGAACGTTCGGGTTTACTGGGCTTAACAGAAACCTCAACCGAAAGAAATAATCATGAAGTGGAAAAAATTCATCATCGCGTTCATCATAGCCTTCGTCTTTCTCTTCGTGTTTGGCTTCCTTTGGTACGGGATGCTCATGCACGGTGCGCATCAGCAAGTGGCGACGCTTTTTCGGGCCGAACCCCGTTATCATGCTCTGATTTTGGGGCACATCGTCATGGCGTTCTTCCTCACCTTGTTGTGCGCCCGATTTGTGCCAGCGGGTGGCGCGGGCACGTGCTCTCTCCTGGGCATTTTGGTAGCCCTGGTGTACGCCGGCGCGGACCTGATCACGTTCGCTGTACAGCCGCTGACCCGGCAAATTCTCATTGGCTGGGTCGTTGGGGACCTAATTCAATTCGCGATCGCCGGGGCAATCGTTGGCGCGATCTACAAGCCGGCAGCTGCGCATATTACTTTTGTAAAAGAACGTCCTCGTTAACGGATTTGGTTCGCCTCCTTGCAACTCGATAGGCTGTAGTATCATAACAACTCATGAAGCGATTCATCCTCGCATTCATCGCCGCCTACATTTTTATATTCTTCTGGGGCTGGCTGCTTAACGGCGTTGTGCTCAAAGATGTTTATGCGCAAACGCCAAATCTCTGGCGGCCGCAAAGTGAAATGCTGAGTTTGCTTCACTGGATCATTATCGGTCAGGCGCTGATCGTTTTTGCGTTCGTGACGATCTACGCGAGCGGTTTCGCCGGCGGCGGCGTGCTAGCCGGAATTCAGCTTGGTCTTCTGCTGGAAATTGCGGCGATCGGCATGCGCATGGGTTTTTACGCCGTCCAACCTTTTCCAGGGAAGCTGATTGTTTACGGAAGTATTAGCGGTCTGATCGAAATGATCATCGTCGGCGCAATTGTAGGAGCGATTTACAAACCGGAGGCTGCGCGAACGCCTTAGCGGCGGGTCGTGGGTTGGGAGCACAGGCCGCTAGCCTATAGTTGCCGGCAGCCCTGCCGGCAACCTCTGCGCTAGCAATCCCGAGGGGACGCCGTTTTCACCCAGTCTCGGCAAGCTGCCGAGACCTGCAGGCTGGCAGCCTGCGCTCCCCAGAGCAGCGATTGCGATTTTCAACTGGCGTTGAACATTCAACTCATGACGGGACCGACTCCGGCCGCGCTCGGCTATCGGATGCTGGCGGAATGGGAACTGCACGCAGCGACCTGGCTCTCGTGGCCGCGACGCGAAGGGATCAGTTTTCCCGATTCGTTTGATCGCGTTTTACCGGCGTTGCGAGCAATGGTCGAAGCACTCATCGAATCGGAACAGGTTTGCATCAATGTTTGTAACGGCGCGCATGAAGCCGAGGCGCGCGAAGTTCTACGTGGATTACCGGTGGAACGAATCTCGTTTCACTTGGTTCGGACGAACGAGCCGTGGTGCCGCGATCATGGACCGATTTTCCTGAAGCGTGACAGCGATCCAAAAATTGCCGTGGTGGACTGGGATTACAACGCCTGGGGAAATAAATATCCTCCGTTTAACCTGGATGAAATCGTCCCGACGCGCGTCGCCGAGATCCTTAACGTTCCGGTTTTTTATCCGCACATGATCCTGGAAGGCGGCTCGATCGATGTGAATGGCTCCGGCGCAGTGCTCACGACCGAGTGCTGTCTGCTGAACAAAAATCGAAATCCGAATCTTTCCCGCGGCGAAATCGAACAACGCCTGCGAGATTACTTCGGTGTGCGCGACATTCTCTGGCTCGGCGACGGTATCGCCGGCGACGACACAGACGGCCATATCGACGACCTGGCGCGGTTTGTGTCCGAACAAATGGTGGTGACTGTCGTCGAAGAAAATCGTGACGATGAAAATTACGAGCCGCTCCAGCAAAATCTCGCGCGTCTGCGGGAGATGAAGATCGGTCGTCGCAACATCGAGATCGTCACGCTGCCTATGCCGAAGAAGATCGTGCGCGAAGGGCTACGCTTGCCGGCGAGTTACGCCAACTTCTACATTGCAAACAATTGCGTGCTGGTGCCTGCATTCGCCGATCCTGCCGATGAAATCGTGTTATCGATCCTGCGCGAATGTTTTCCGCAGCGTCGCGTCATCGGAATCGATTGCCGCGAATTAATCTGGGGGCTCGGAACATTTCACTGCCTCACGCAGCAACAACCGGCCCCGTGACGCAGACAATCCTGTCTGCGTCATCTCAAGGAGGGCGATCCCCAGTTCGCCCCAGCGGCGGACAAGAGACCGCCGCTCCTTGCGCTCGCGGACGGGGTTGCGCGCGTCACTCATTTGCAACCGTCCCTGGTTTGTAACCGCTTTTTAAAATTGCGTCGTGAAGATCGGGCGGATGCGTTTTTCGCGCGTCGAATGTGACAATGACGCGCTCATGCTTGAGATCAACTTTTACATCCTTAACACCTTTGACTTTCATGAGCGGCCCACGGAGTTTTCGGACTGCTTGATGACTATCTTCGCCTTCGGTAGCGATCTCAATTGTTTCCAGGATCGCGTGATCGGCGCGCTCCGGGAAAAAGGGATCGGCTGGATCAGGATCGTTTGGTCGGGCGGGGTCCATCGCGTTTGATTTTATTTATCTAACGTGTGAAAGCAGCGCAGTGGTCGCCTCTGCACCGCTGTGCTTTGTTTTGCGCCACACGTACAGCGGGTAAAAGGCCGCTATTACAGAGAATTTAATCTTTCGCCGAAGCCGTTACTTCGCGCGCCACCGGTTCGAGCACGCGCCAGACGTTTTCGGCAAGAATCTTTTGGCCCTCCGCATTTGGATGAATGCCATCGGACAGGTTCAATGAGGGATTTCCTGCCACGCCTTCGAGCAGGTAGGGCACCAAGGTCGCTCCATTTTTCGCAGCCAGATCCCCAAACATTTTGCTGAATGCGGAGACATAATCATCAGCCGTGTAACCGGGGAGCTGCATCCCTGCGATCAGCACGCGCACATTCGGGTTTCGCGCTTTCACCTTGTCGATAATCTGCTGAAGATTGTTTTGAATCTGATCGACCGGCAGGCCGCGGAAGGCGTCGTTGATTCCGAGTTCCAGAATGAAGATGTCGATTCTGCGTTTCAAATGGGCGGGGAGCCGTTCCAAGCCGCCTTCGGTGGTGCCGCCGGACGCGCTGGCGTTGATCACTTGATAGTCCAAGCCGGCGGCATGCAGCTTCTTCGCAAGCAGAAACGGATAGGCTTGGCTCCGTTTGAGCATGAATCCGTCCGACAAGCTGTCGCCAAAGACGAGAATGGTTTTGGTTTCGGCAGATGAAGCGGTCTGTACAAGCATGGTTGATAAAATTCCCATGAGCACTGCCATTGCGCGCTTCACGCAGAAAACGTCCAACGCCCAACGTCCAACGTCCAGCGATCCTGAATTTGAAGTTGAGTGTTGAGCGTTGAACGTTGAGTGTTTTGCTCTTTAACGCTTCAACGGTTTAACCTTTTAACGATTCAAACTTATGGCCAATTTCGCTATCAACGGTTTCGGGCGCATCGGGCGCAACGTCCTGCGCGCCATGTCACAAAAACAAGTCGAGCAAGTGCTCGCGATCAACGATCTCACCGACACGCACACGCTGGCCCATCTGCTCAAGTGGGATTCGGTGCACAGGAAATTCGATGGTGAGATCGGGTACGACGACGAGAACATCATCGTGCGCGGTCACAAGATCAGAATTTTTAAGGAGCGCGACCCGGGTAATTTGCCGTGGAAGAAGTTGGACGTCGATGTGGTGCTCGAATCGACCGGGTTGTTCACCAGCCGCGATAAAGCAGAGCTCCATCTCAGCAAAGCGGGCGCAAAACGCGTGTTGATCAGCGCGCCGGCAAAAGATCCGGACGTGACGATTTGCATCGGCGTGAACGACGGTGTGTATGACCCCGCGAAACACAAAATCATTTCCAACGCGAGCTGCACCACGAATTGTCTCGCGCCGATGGCCAGGACCGTGCACGAAAAATTCGGCATCGCGCACGGGTTCATGAGCACGATCCACAGTTACACAAACGACCAGCGCATCCTCGATTTCCCGCACAAGGATTTGAGGCGCGCGCGGGCAGCGGCCATCAATATCATTCCTTCCACTACTGGCGCGGCCAAGGCGATTGGCGAAGTCATTCCAGAGTTAAAGGGAAAGCTGAACGGCGGCGCCTTCCGAGTGCCGACTCCAGATGGTTCGGTCACGGATTTCAGCGCCGTGCTGGAAAAAGACGCGACCGTTGACGCGATGAACGCGGCATTCAAAGAAGCCGTGTCAGACAAAAGCTACAAAGGCGTGCTCGAGTTCAGCGATGAGCCGCTCGTTTCCGAAGACATCATTGGCAATCCGCACTCCTGCATCTTTGACAGCCAATTAACGCTTATGCTCGGGAACCGTTTCGTGAAAGTGGTCGGCTGGTACGACAACGAATGGGGCTACAGCAACCGCTGCGTGGAATTGATGGAAATGCTGGGAGGATAGCAACCTCTTGCCCATGCTCCTGCTCTTGCTCATGATCGAAGGATGAAAACTTACTTTGATCACGAGAAGCTTGATGTTTATCAGGAAGCAATTGCCTTTTGCGGTTGGGTTGGCGACCTGCTGAACGACATTGCAACTAAAGCTGCAGCAAAAGATCAACTCGACCGTGCTTCCACCAGTCTTCCGCTGAACATCGCAGAGGGAAACGGCAAGTTCTCAGCGGTTGATCGCGCTCGGTTTCTGGAAATCGCTCGTGGTTCGGCGCTGGAGTGTGCGGCCTGTCTGGACGTGCTCGCGGTACGAAAGTTTATCGGTGCGGAACGAGTCGTACCCGCGAAAGAACAACTCGTCCGAATAGTGAACATGCTCATGGGGATGCTCAAACGATTTTCAGGACGCGCGGAGTGTTTGCGCGAAGACGAAGGGATCTATGCGACCGAGCATGAGCACGAGCACGAGTAATAATGCCTAAGCTTACCCTGCGTGATCTTGATGTGCGCGGAAAGCGCGTGCTGGTGCGCGTGGATTTCAACGTGCCAACCGAAGTGCGCGGCCGCAAAATTCGCGTCATGGACGATACGCGAATCCGGGAAAGTTTGCCGACGATTAATTACCTGCGCGAGCACGGCGCAAAAGCTATTTTGATGTCGCACTTTGGCCGGCCCAAAGGAAAACCCGTGGAAAAGTATTCCCTCCGGGCGATTGGCGACTATTTGCACTCGCTCATCCATCAACCGGTCATTTTCAGTCACGACACTATCGGGGAAGCGCCGGAAAAAATCGTCGAGCATATGCAGAACGGCGACGTTGCGCTGTTGGAAAACGTCCGCTTCCAGCCGGGTGAAGAGGCGAATGATCCAGAGTTCGCCAAGGCGCTGGCCGAGCTTGGCGATCTTTACGTGAACGACGCGTTTGGTGCCGCGCACCGGGCGCATGCATCCACGGTGGGCATCACAAAATTCATGCAAAAATCGGCGATGGGCCTTTTGATGGAGAAAGAACTGAAACACTTGCGCGATGGCCTCGAGAAACCAGCCAAGCCGTTCGTGGTGATTTTGGGCGGAGCCAAGGTGTCCGACAAAATTGGTGTTTTGAAAGCACTGATGGAAAAGGCGGACACAATTCTCATCGGCGGCGCCATGGCGAACACCTTCTTGAAAGCGGAGGGAATTCCCGTTGGCGCAAGCCGGGTCGAACCCGACAAGGTCGATCTCGCGCACGAACTTCTCGATCTGGCAAAGGAACGCGGCGTGAAGTTCTTGCTCCCGATCGACGTCGTGGGGGCGGATGAAATTCAGGCCGGCGCAAACATGCGAAACACGAGCCGACTCTCGCCACAGCATGGGATCAGCGATGGATGGCAGGCAGTCGATATCGGCGCGGCAACGACTGCGCTTTACCAGGAGGAAATCGCCAAAGCGGAAACCGTTCTCTGGAACGGACCGATGGGTGTCTTTGAAATTCCTGAATTTGGCGAAGGCACAA
>QHOF01000068.1:10440-10746 GCA_003219335.1 Verrucomicrobiota bacterium
ATGGCGCAATCGGGCGCCACGACCATCATCGGCGGCGGCGACTCCGTGACAGCGGTCAAACAGGCCGGGCTTGCCGACAAAATGACTTTCATTTCCACCGGCGGCGGCGCATCGCTTGAATTGCTGGAAGGCAAAGAGCTTCCCGGCGTGGCCGCGTTAAGCGAGAAATAGCGATGCGCAAAAAAATGGTGGTCGCGCTGCTTGTCATGACAACTGCATGAAATGAGAAAAAAAATCGTCGCTGCCAATTGGAAGATGAACATGACTCAGGCCGAGGCGGCACGATTCATCGAGTCAATGCTCTTG
>QHOF01000543.1:0-1208 GCA_003219335.1 Verrucomicrobiota bacterium
ACGCCGTCGTTGATCTCCTCGTTGCTATGATCGAGCGCGCTGTAGATGTTGAACATCCCGGCCATGCCCTTGTACACGTTCTGGGAGGTAAAGCTGAACATGTGGTCGTGGAACCAGTGAGTGCTCATAGTCTCGTGCCAGTCGCCCGGGACTCTGGTGGTGCCGCCGGCGTCGTTGGGGCTGGCGGCCTTGGGATCGGTGGCGCCGGTGTTGATGGTCTTGAGCCCCGCCAGCACGATCGGATAGTGGTAGTCGTAGAACTGGCCCGGGAAGAAGAAGGCCCCGGTGAAGCCGTCGTTCTCGGCTCCGTGGTGGCCGTTGTGCTCGTGGGTCGAGACCGTGTGGATCCCGAAGCCCCCGTTTTGCGTGATGTCGAACGGGAGGCCGTTGCGGTGGCGGAAGAGGATGGGTTCGCCGTAACGGCCGATGAGCAGCTTCGGCGGCACGGTCCCGTTAAACGTCCAAACCTTCAGCGGGTCCTGGATGGGCAGACCGGGGTGGAAGCGCACGGGGATAGGCGTGGCAGGGTTGATGCCGGAATTGAGGCTCGACGGGACTCCCGGATTGTAGGTGGTATTGGTCCGCGCCCCTTGGGTTGTGACCTGCACGGCGATTTTGGGCGGGAAGAGGTTGAAATCCTGATGGGCCCAGATCGGTCCCGGCGGGCGGCCCTCGATGGGGCCGGTGTCCCCGGATCTCACCCCCTCCAGTGCGGGGTTCAAAGGCTGCTGGGTGGTATTGGCCTGGGCGGTCGGCGCGGGATTCAGGAACCCCGGCTCCGCGTTCCGCGTCAGGACGTCGAAGCGGGGCATCGGCTGCGTGAAGGGCTGGACGCCGAACAGTGGGCTCGGCGGCGCCCCAGTCGGAATGGAGTCCGCGTAGGCACTCTTGGCGAACGGGCTCAGGCCGTTCTGCATGACTAGCATTCCGGCCGCCGTGAACAGCCCCATCTTGATCAGATCCCGGCGGGTCACTTGCCTGTGGGAGAGGGCCTTCACGATCTCCGCGCGGTTCCTTCGGGCGTTCTCTGCTTCCCTCAGTCGAGCTTTCGATGCGTTCCGTGGAAGATACATTCGCATTTCTCCTTTCCAATTTTACCGAACGGCTCGCCTCTTCTAGAGGCTTAATGAGGAGGGCCTTCGGCTTTTAAAGCCCTAGGGCAAAAAAGACAACTCGTCAAATACTTTTTTCCAATGAGGCTCATAGAG
>QHOF01000543.1:1308-3256 GCA_003219335.1 Verrucomicrobiota bacterium
CTACTGAGCGTGACAAAGGCGGGATGGGAGCTTCATATCAGTCAGCCCTCTACTTCACAGCAACTAAAGCTCTTGGAAGAAGAGTGTGAAGTGAGACTCTATAAGAAAAATGGTCACGGCATTGAGCTGACTAGGGAGGGACGACTTTTCCTTAAGGAGGCTGCGCCTATCTTACTTCAGGTAGAAAAGCTAAAGAGAATATTTAGCCTTAAGCTGCATGAGAGCGAGGCACGGCTCCTCACTGTGGGAGGGAGCCACGCCCCCTCCGCATCTTTTCTGCCATGGCTCGCGTCGATCTTCAGGGAGACGCATCCCCATACCCGGCTTATTCTTCGAACCGACAATAGCCTCTTGATAGAAGAACTGGTTCGGAACTTGGATGTGGAAATTGCAGTGATCACCAACCGTGCGGCGTCTCCGCGGCTCATTTACGAGCCTTGTCGACGGGTCGTAGCCAGGCGGCAGCAGCTGACGCTGGCGGAGTTGGCGCGCATCCCTTTAGTCGTTTTTGGAAGAGGGAAAGTAGGCGGCGCGGCGAATATTCTCAATCAAATCGAAGAGCGAGGGTTTGACCTAAATATTGTGATGCATTGCGAGACGGCCGAAGCCGTAAAGGCCGCTGTGAAGAGAAGGATGGGCTTCGGTATTTTGTACAGAGATCTAGTGCAGGCCGATATTCAGCGGGGAGATCTTAGAATTATCCGCGTTCCCGGGTTAGAAATGCATACAGATAGCTTCATCATCTATCCCAAACAAAAGCCGCTCTCTAGCGACGCCAAGGATTTCCTCGCCCTTCTGCGTGAAGGGCCAAAAGGGACCAAGAAGAGCAAGGGATCTCTGCGACCAGCCGCCTAAGGGTTTTTCTTCAGCTAAAAAGAACTTTGGCCAGCTCCGAGCGGTACTTCTCTGTGACCGGATTTTCTGACCCTAGCACCTCAAAGATTTGTATCATCGCCTCTCGCGCCCCGTCGTCGCGGAAGCTCCTGTCGGTCTTAACCACGGTTAAAAACTCTTTCAGGGCCTCCTCGTATTTTTCCTTCGCGGCTAGCGCCCGAGCCAACTCGAACCTTGCTGCTAAATTGTTCGGGTCGGCTTTCAAGGCCGATCGCAGAGCCGCTTCGTTTTGCTCGGCTCCTTCTTGAAGCTTCAAGCGAGCGAAAAGGATGTCCGCCTCTTTTCTCTCCTCGGCCGTCAGGGCTACCCGATCGAGGTATTCTAGCGCCCCTTGCTGATCATTTGCTCCCATCAAGATCCGGCCCAGTCCCAAAAGGGACTTTGCATGGTTGGGCTCCCGCTCAAGAATTTTTTGGTAAAGAGCCTTCGCCTCTTCCATTTTTCCCGCCTTTTCCAAGTCCACAGCTTTTGCGGCCTCGTGATCGGCTTCCGAGGGAAGAAGGCGAGAGAGCAACTCGCGCACCGCCGCTTCCGGGACCGCGCCGGTAAATTCCGCCGCCACCTCACCGTCCTTGAATACCTTGACCGCCGGAATGCCTTGGATGCCGAACTCGCCCGCCAGCGACGGATTGTCATCGACATTGACCTTGGCTAGAACGAATTCGCCAGCGTACTCCTCGGCGAGCTTTTCGAGGAGCGGGCCGAGAACGCGGCATGGGCCGCACCATGGCGCCCAGAAATCCACCAGGATCGGAGTCTCCTTAGAACGCTGCAAAACCGCAGCTGCGAAATTATCCTCGCCGACTTCAATGGTCCACTGATTCATGAATAATCACCTGCTCCTACAAGCCAACAGGATGACATCACCCGGCAACGATCGCCTTAGCGAAGTTTCGCACCTGCGCCGCCACCGGACGCATTGCGTAGACAACGGTCTCCCACACTTCGTCTTCGCTGGCGCCGCATTCGCGGGCTCTGCCGAGGTGGAGCTTCGCGCCGTGTTCGTGCCCGATCGCCAGGTTCACCGCGAATTTGATCAGCTCGGCAGCCTTGT
>QHOF01000544.1 GCA_003219335.1 Verrucomicrobiota bacterium
CAGAAAAGAGATTGACAACTCGCCGGTCCGGCAATATAGCTCGGCCGAGAAAAAAAGGTGGTTTAAAATTCCTATACAGATTTTCACACCACGATCGCATGAATGCCGTATTGCTCACCGGTGCTGGTTTTACGAAAACTTTCGGCGGCTATCTCGCAAGCGAAATGTGGGCGACAATTCTTAACCAGCCGGAGGTGCAAAGGTCGCCAGAGCTCCTCAAAGGAATGCGGGACTTAGAAAATCTCGATTACGAGATGTTTTACGAGGACATTCAGGCCGGCGGAACAGAGCAGCAGAAGAAAGACTTGAACGCCGCTATCCGGAGCGCGTTCAAGGAAATGGATGATAATATTAGAACCTACAAATCCAAGTCACTCTCACACTCTTGCTGCAACTTAATCTGTCGGATTGCGCAAGATAAGGCTCCAAGTTTCATCTTTACTCTCAACCAGGATATGTTTTTCGAGCGTTACCACAGTCGTGAGAAAATCACAGTCTTTCCAGGCTTGCCGGATCATCTAAATCGGTTTAGGGAAGCCGATCAGAATTCGACCGATTTTAGCGTACGGCTCCCTGGGTTGGAGGAACTAGAGCCGAGGAAAAGAGAATTATTTAGAAAGGGATTCGCTCAGATTGCATACGTAAAGTTACACGGTTCCCAAGGATGGCTCTCTCACGACGGCTCGGACGCTATGGTGATAGGTACCCAAAAGGCATCTAGAATCGAAAGCGAACCACTGCTGAAATGGTATTCTTCACTCTTCGAGCAGGTTCTAAACAGGCCCGACACCCGTTTGCTAGTCGTTGGCTACGGATTCGGTGACAAGCATATTAACCAGTGCATCGTAAACGCAATTGGTAAAGGGTTGAAGCTTTACGTTATCTCACCCCAATCTCCGCAAGAATTTAAAAATCAGTTCAAACCGCCCCTGCACGGGAATTTCCTCCAGAAACCATTGGGTGATGAACTGTGGGATGGACTGGTGCAGTACTGGCCTACAACGTTGACGGATTTTTACTATGAAAATCAGGGCCCGCCGGGGGACCTGACACACAGAGGGCGCGCTCTATTTTGGAGCTTGGGCTTGACGTACATAACGTGTAGGAAGTTAGTATGAGCAAAGTCGGAACAGAAGAATTGTCACAATCGTGAAATACGGAACGGCTAGCCGGTTTTTTGTTCTTCGGCGATTTTTTGCGCCAAGTAAACCTTGATCAACGATTGATAAGGAATATCTTTTTTGTTGGCCAGCACTTTGAGCTCGTTAAGCATTTCCCGAGGCAACCGGAGTGAGATGGATTTCACCGGAGCCTCGATCCCAGGATCGAACTCGATCTCGACCCGGTGCGACTTCGAAAAATCGAAATACTCAGTGGTATCATGTGTGTTCCAAAAGTCGCGCTCGTCCTGTTCTTTTTTAAATTGTGGCACCGGCCTAACCTTCTTCCGTCCGGCGCTATTGCTCGGCCGAGAAAAAAAGGTGGTTTAAAATTCCTATACAGTATGAATCGTCGCACCTTCAATATCGTGCTCGCGACTGCGGCGGCCAGCTCGTTGGTCGGATGCGCCAGCGCCGCCGGCCCGGGCGGAAGGAGACGTACGTTGCTCTATCAGAGCGTCGGCGAACAGCTCACCCACTGGGACGTGGATGTCGACAACGCCGCGCTCACGCCGCGCGCATCGATTAGGATGCCGTCCAACGTGCAGTACGTCTGGCCGCATCCGTCGCGGCCGTACCTGTACGTGTCCACGAGCGATGCCGCCTCGGGCAACGCGCCCAATCCGGGCACGGTCCATCGGCTGTGCGCGGTGCGCGTGGACGCGAGCGGCGCGCTACAGATGCACGGCGAGCCCCGGGCACTGCCTCAGCGCCCCATCCACAACAGCGTGGACGCCACCGGCACGTATGCCCTCACCTGCTACAACAATCCGAGCAACGTCACCGTGCATCGCATCAACCTCGACGGCACGATCGGTCCGCCGGTGCCGCAGATAAGCCGGATCGACGTGGGCATCTTCGCGCACCAGGTGCTGACCATGCCCGGCAATCGTTCGGCGATCATGGTCACCCGAGGCAACCGCCCGGAAGCCACCAAGGCCGAGGACCCCGGCGCGCTGAAGATCTACCACTTCCAGGATGGTCAGCTCTCGCCCCTGGCCAATCTGCCCGTGGGCGGCAAGGGAGGACTCGGCTACGGTCCCCGACATCTGGATTTTCACCCGACGCAACCGTGGGTGTACGTCTCGGTGGAATCACAGAACCAGCTGCACATGCATCGCCTCCAGGGTGACGGCCTGACTCCGGAGCCCGCGTACAACAAGAGCACCACGATCGGCACCTACGGCATCGATTTCCCGCAATCCGCCGGGGGCATCCACGTCCATCCGAACGGTCGGGCCGTCTACGTCTCCAATCGCGCCAATGCGACCGTCGAGTTCAACGGCAAGCGCGTGTTCCGTGGGGGCGAGAACAACATCGCGGTCTTCTCCATCGACCAGAGCACCGGCGAGCCGACGGCAATCCAGCATGCCGACCCGCAGTCCTTCCACGTCCGCACCTTCAGCATCGATCCCAGTGGCCGGATCCTCGTCGCCGCGAGCATCGTCGACATGCTCGTGCGAGACGGCAACGACACCCGCCTCGTGCCCGCCGCGCTCTCCGTGTTCCGCATCGGGGACGATGGCACCCTCCGGTTCGTCCGCAAGTACGACGTCGACCTTGGCGGCAAGTTCCAGTGGTGGTCAGGATTTGTCGGACTGCCTGCCGCGGGATGACGGGGTCCCGCGATCGCGAGAACAGCGTGACCGAACAGCCAGGGGACGTCGCCTGCCGTCGCTCGCGGATCGGGCAATGCTCCGTGGAGTCGGACGTATCGG
>QHOF01000545.1 GCA_003219335.1 Verrucomicrobiota bacterium
ACCCGACTTTGCAACCGCTGCCGATTCGAAAGCGTCATAAACGGTGAAGCCAAAGACAAAAGGAAACCCCTCGGCCAGGCAATCGCGCATCTCGTCCACCGTGGTAATTCGGTGATACGAGAGTATCCGATGCTTTTTTGCTGTGCGATGGCAAGCCCGGCTGGGTTTCTTCGTGAATCTGCTGATCTTGTATGGCCACTCGTGTTCTGTGCAAACTCCCTGCTTGGCCAGCGACTTGATCCCATCGCGAAGGAACGCGCCGCTGTCCTGATCGACAGTGCCTTCGATCACGCGTTCGTTGTAATAGAGGAACAAACGACTTAGATCGGAAAATTGCGCGCCGTCTTTAAGTTCCAGGAACTCGAGTGCGCCGACCAGAGCGTTAGCAGTGCAACTACCAAGCTGCCCCTGATCTTCAACCGGGGAACATTTTGACCGCATATCGATCCTTCGTGGCAGCGCCGCCAGCTTGGGCGCGACCGCCGAATAGAAGAAGTCGCGGTGGTCCGGAAGATCAGGCAGCCATCCATACCATTTCGGTGAACGTCTGATGATTTTTGTTGTTGTAGCCATATTTGGATAGAGGTTAGAGATTAAAATATGATGTCATGGGACGCAGAGCACTCCGTCGAAGATTTTCCTGTTGTTTTTTTCGGGATTCCCCGCCCTGATCCTCGCGAAGTTCTCCCCAATAATGCGTTTAACAAAACAGGCAGGAGCTTGTAAAGCAAAAAAATGACTGGCACGACCGTCATCGCGTCAGTTATTGATCCAGGATTTCCTCGAATTTCTCTCTCGAGTAAAGGCTCTTTCAACGTTTGCCGCAATATTACCGGATTCTGTCCGTGAAATTCCACCACTCGACTGCGAGATCGAGATTGGCCGAGGTGATGTGGCGTTCAAAGCGGGCTACAACAAAGAAGGGCCTCATGACTCTCCGATGCCCCGGGCGTGTTCATTAGCCCTTGGTAAATTGGAGATTGACAGTCAATGCTCGAAGTTGATAAAAGCGAAATCGATAGCGACCTATGGCGGACGAAAGCGACCAACCCGTGAACCCGGCTGCGGTTACAAGCTCCGCCCCGAACGCGGAAGCAGGAACAGGCCCCGGAGCCAACAATGTCGGCACGATAGGAATTGTGTGTCTGGCATTTTATCTCATTGTCGCAATTCTGTTATGCTTTTATGGCCTGATAGCCCTATGGCCAGGTCCGTCGCCCTCAGGCCAGGTGCCCCCCGGCAAAGCAACGGTGACTGCGACTCCTACTCCCTCAACCGGACCTTCATCTGGCAGCGTGACACAGACTCCTTCAGGTGGATCTTCGCCGGTCATTACTCCAGCGCCGGTTCCCAAGGCAACACGTTCGCCCATCGCGATATTCGGACGGCACTTTGAAATTTGGGATGAAGTTCGTCTATTACTGATCGTGATTCTTGCCGGCGCCTTAGGGAGCCTGGTACACACGGTACGGTCTGTTTATTGGTATGTCGGAAATCGCTCCCTTAAGTGGAGTTGGCTTGTTAAGTACGTCCTTCAGCCTTTTGCAGGAAGCGCCTTGGCGGTGATTTTTTACGTTGTTGTCCGTGGTGGGTTTTTCTCGCCTCAGACAACGTTCGAAAACACTAGTCCGTTTGGCTTCGCCGCGCTCGCGGCGATGGTGGGTCTCTTTTCCGAGCAAGCCGTTCTAAAACTGAAGAAAGTGGCCGAAACTGTTCTTGAGTCACCAGCCCCCGGCGCGGATGCCACGCCACAAGAGGAAGATTCGTCGAGTCCGCCGGACGACACAACAAACCCGACACTGAGTGGAGTTCAGCCTTCTTCCGCGATCCCAAGCTTGCTGTCCGCTTCGGATTTGTCGGGAAGACAAAAAATAGCTGACTCCGACTATGAAAATCCCTGTTTTCGTTTCGTGCCCCACGAGCCTCTCTCCTTCACAAGAAGAAGCTCGGACAGTAATCATCCAACAACTTGATGACAACGACTTGGAGCCTCGCGCTCTGGGACGTTCTGATTATCCCACTGAACTGCCGTTGCGTGAAGTGCTTCTCATTGCTCGGCACTGTTCTGGCGGGGTCATTCTCGGCTTCGAGCAGTTCCGCGCTGACAGTGGTGTGCTTAAACCAGGGACCTCGAGCGAGAAGCGGGTTAGCACTCCACTGCCGTTTCCAAGTCCTTGGAACCATCTGGAGTCCGGTATTTTGTTTGGACTAAGGCTCCCGATTCTCGTTTTTCCCGAAGCTGACATTGCGGGAGGTGTATTCGATAATGGAGTTTCCGATGTATTCGTTCACCCAATTCCGTCGCCCGACATCACCGGCACCGCGAAAGCCGCGCTGAAGCAAGTATTTCAGCGATGGGCAGGCAAGGTTCGCGAGCATTATTATGACGACAAACGCGCCTAGTCAGGCCTCAGCGAACTGATCCGAGAGTCACAGCCGGTGCTGCCCGCCGCCTTCGCCCCCGCACCGACTGCGCTTCCATCTACAAGCATAACCGAAGGCAATGAATCATGAGTCATCGTTTTGAGACCTTACTTCATGCTCCCAATCATTCTTCCGATTGCACCTGCCGGGCGACGAGGATCGGCGAAAGACGGATCGCACCTGATGCAGAAGTGACTGGATCGGAAACTACCACGTGTGGATCATGCTATGGCCTTGAGGCCGGCGTCTATCAGAATGTTAATGACGCCGTTTGTGAACTTATCGACGGAGACCTGCGCCAGTCCCTCTCGCTTGAGACGCTCCATCTTGGCGAGGGCAGCGAGGTTTAGGAGACCGTTTTTGTAGTTTGTTTCGCTAATTTCGTGCCGCTCGAATTGACCGGTTCTCTCTAGAAATGTTTGTTTGCTGTCTTTGAGAAATTGCAACCCATCCTCCCTCGCTTGATCGACAAAGTCTTTAAAAAGCGTTTTGGCCAAGTCCTCCATTTGGCGTTCAATGCCGGTGAAGTCAATGTTTGCCATAAATTTCAGTGTGCTTCTGCGTTCCTGATCTTTCCGCTTTCGAGCTGAATGATCTTATCAAAGGCATTGGCGACATCCTGTTTGTCGTTCGCGATTTCCGCTGGCTTGAGGGTGCCCGCCGTCTTCCACTCTTCGAAAAATCGCGGCAGAATTCCGTCTCTTGGATCGGATGGGTTTTTGAAAAGCAAAACTTCCCACATCTTCCGGGTTATTTCGTTGTGTGACCGATTCTTATCGTACTCG
>QHOF01000546.1:0-1796 GCA_003219335.1 Verrucomicrobiota bacterium
ATGAATTCGCTCGCTGCAGTCCCAGCCATTCTAGGGAATCCGCATTGTAGATCGTATAGTGTGAATTACGATACCACTTTCTCATTGCTTCTTCCTAAGGAACGGTCCGATGATTTCGTCAAGCGCCTCATATCGATCCATCCGTCGTGCCTTATCGTTCGATCCTTTCTCTATGGCTCTTGCATATTTCTTTGCAAGCGTGCTCGTTCTCGCGGTGGGGTTCTCAAGACGTTGATCGACCTCCTTCGCAAACTCCGTTAGCTTCCGGGCAAGAGCCTTTTCGGATCCGCCCGTGAGGTCGTGGTCCGGAAGGAGATTACCCAGCGTGACGAACAGACTGTAGTAATCGGCCCGATTGCCCCAGCGTGGGACGTCGGCAATCTCTGGGAATAAGCGCTTAATAGTATCGAGTGTCCTAGCGAATAGGCGCTTGACCCTGTTCTGTTCCGGGAACTCGTCCTCAAACTGTTCATACTGCTCATAGTACTGATCAATGATTTTGGCTGAGCCGCCCTGTGGGCCGTGGAGAAGACCAATTAGCAGGTCACTTATCATTTCGATATCCGACATGCGACGGATCGCTGCGGGGCTTACGATCCGGTTTACCGCCCAATACTCGTCGTCGGCCAACTGTTCTGAGAGTTTTGCGAAGGCTCCATGGTATGTAGCATTTCTCAGTTCCTGGGCTTTGAGTGGAAGTGTGAACTTGTTTAATCTCTTAAACACATCCTCGACTTCCCTTCGATCGTCTGTGTAGAGAAAGCGTACACAGATTTGATATTGGAAGAACCGCTTACGCTCTTCCCCGGTTACTTCAGCAAACGTTTTGTCCTTGTGAATTGAAGTTTCAGGTAGTTTTTCGAGTGGGAAAAGGTTGCTGTTTTCAACTACTTGATCCTGGTCACGTTCAATTCCAACGAACTGTAAGATAGTTCTCAATCGCTGTTGGCCGTCAACAACTCCGTGTTGTTCGGTCCCATCGTCCGCCTGCGTCACTTGGACATAGACCTCGGGAATCGGGATGTCCATCAGTATAGATTCGATCAAAAAGCTCCGCTGCTTGTCGGTCCATACGGGCTTCCGTTGAAAAGGCGGCCGAAGTGCAAGACGACCGGCTTTGTATTGTTCTTGGAACCAGGAGATGGATTGGGAATAAGAAGCATGTTTCATGGCGTGATCCTCATTCGGCTAACGTCCTTCGGAGCGTCACTAGGCTATTGAGATGGTAAAGTTCGGCGTGCCGCCACGTCCGATACATGCGGCCGGTAATGTTCTCATGTCTTCGAGGAGGATGTCGTGATGCCTGCTTCAAGGTGTTGAACCACTGAGTATTGAAGTCTAACACTGGCTCCGCCTTGACGCCGAATATTTTTCTGTCAAGTTTAATTTCGAGTGGTGTTAGCCAACCAGTATAGAGTTCATTCCTGCGTGTCTGTAGCCAGCCGCCAAGTACGTTCGTTACCGGTGGCCTCGGGTACGCCGCATCGAGCAGAGCCACCCATAGCTGGTCAAAGAGATTGGCATTGACGATTACTACGTCGATGTCTGAGGTGTCGCTAAAACTCTTCAAATTATACCCTGGCTTCATACTGAAACCGAATCGAGCACTCCCAACTATCCTGATGTCATTACGGGATACGTGTAGTCCCGAAACGAGTTCATCGCGGAATGTGTCCCAGGACGGTGGCTTCTGCTGGAAAACATACGGCGCTCGGTCGTCACTTAAACACGGTTCGAGCAACTGTAGGTCGCTCTGCCGCTCAAGAAGATCTCGGAATTCCTGAGAAGTCATATCC
>QHOF01000546.1:2043-2347 GCA_003219335.1 Verrucomicrobiota bacterium
CTCGTCGAACAGCTTACGGGCAGCGTCACTAGACTTATCGGCGGCAGGGGTCACGCCTTTTGCAACTTAACTTCCCAAACTTTCGGAGTTAGCTCCACTTAGCCCCCACTCATTTCCCAGCATCACGAGGAGCTATTTTGGCATCGCAGTTATCTAACCGCCCTTCCCGTACACCTTATCGATGAATCCGTCTTTTTCAATCTCGCGCACGATGCTGTCGTCAATCAAGCTGTCCACGGTCACTTTGCTTCCGGGAGTTTGTTTTAAAGCTTCGTCAAGCTGGATTTTCATCCCGTCTCGCGTC
>QHOF01000547.1:0-531 GCA_003219335.1 Verrucomicrobiota bacterium
ACATGCCCTTCTTAACTGTCAATAAAAGACTCCCGACCCCTTTTCTGCCCCTCGGAGAGAATACAAACCTTACTCGCACATTGGCTTTAGTTTTGAAGGTAGTCGCTATTTTCGGCCCAAGAAAAATCGCTAGGGACAGAAATGGCTCGATCGTAGAGGCAACTCCACAGGTTTTGTGATCCTGATGGGTGGCGCGGACCAGCTCCGACACCGACTCATTGAAAAAAAACAGGGACGCGTCACTCAAGTTCACCAGCCGCTTGAGATATACCCAGAAGGACCAATTCTACTGGGTGACGCCCTATTGTGAACCCTTTGCATCGCAGCTAGCCTTGCCCCTTTCCCGCATTAGGCACTGCATCATCAAATAATACCGTTACGTCTTTGTATTCAAGAAGCGCATTCCGACCAACTATATCGGAATATATAGAGGATGCGACAATACGTACCCTGCAATACTCATAATCACGCAACCCAGCTGTGTTAAAGTTAAAAAAATCTACAAAACGCATGTCCGCTTCGCCCGGCCTG
>QHOF01000547.1:598-2176 GCA_003219335.1 Verrucomicrobiota bacterium
ATTACGTGGAAGAAAGAGAGCTCCGTTGGTAATTCCTTGTATTTCGGTGATTTTCTTTCTTGACTCTTACCAATCGAATTCAGTACTAACGTGTTGAAAATTTGAACGCATATGTCCTCGAACTCATCAGATACATCCCAGTCAGCACGAAAGGTCTGGTGACCGGTAAAGTAATTGTTCCACAACGTGCGAACGCAGCAGCGATAGTGATCCAGCATATGTGTTACGTCTTTCACTTATGAATCCGGTCTGAAAAACAAAGACAATCTTTCTTTCGTTGTCTCCATATTATTTGATGGCTGCTGATAGTCCCATCACGGTGAGGGAGAAGAATTCAGGGACGTTGTTGTCTAAGTGGAATATCTTCTCCTCAGAATTTCCGAATGCCGGCCTGTTCCGCGGCAATTCCAGCTAGTCAACAACGTTCCCTAATCCCCCGTCTAATCCCCTACAAATCTTCCCCTCATGATGGGTGACTGGTGCGGACCAGCGTCCGACACCGCATGAAAAGAAAACCGGGGCGCGTTACCGAAAGATCACGCACTGTGCGAGAAGAAAAAAGGGAAAAGAAGAAAATTCTTTTCACCGGAAACGTCTGTGCTTCTTGACCTGCCTGCTAATGGGTGACCCTCTGACTCTTCCCTTCTGATTCCTCCCCATCTGGCTATTTCCATCCACTAGACTTCGCCACCAGCTGCGCAGTATATTTCGCCTGGCTGCGATCGGGCTCAAGGATGTTAAGCGTTAAGGTGTATCGAGTATTTGGAGCAGGGGTGAAGTATGTCCCTGGTTCTCCGCGCCCGTACACAAATGTTCTATGCCCGCCTACTGGCGCAGACCAGGTCCATGTACCGAGCGGCGATTGCTTTGCAAATAGAACCTTACCACCAGGGTCTGATAGTTCGATTGACACGGTAGCATTAGGTAACTGCTTATCGATGATAGCCCGATCCTTCGGCGTAACGCTAACTTCAATTCCAGCTACGAAGTTCACTTCTGGAAGATTCGCGATTTGGAAGGTTTTCGACCCTCGTTGAGTCAAGTCTATAGGACCAAGATTGAGCACATATCGATCGGTCGCCGCGAGCGCTCCGTTGTCAATCAAATGACCATCGCCAAAATATTGAGACACGCGATAGCACCCAAAAAGTGAAGCGACGTGAACGACCGTTATCGAGCCAAGTACAAATTTCGCCAGGCGATTCATTATATTTGTTCAACGTGCGCGGCCACGCGGATCCGCCGCAGTGGTGCTGGTGGCGCATCATTGATCCCAGGAGTATCGTGTACGCTACTGGCATACCGCCCTGGCAGCATGACCGCGCCAAGATCAATAACGTCAGTCGACCAACACGCCGGTTTAGAATATGGTAGGCCAATCCTCCGGTGGAAATACGCGCGCGACGCGGCATGAAATCGCTTTTATCACATGCCCTTCTTGGCTGTCAAGAAAAGACTCCCGACCCCTTTTCTGCCGCTCACCCGCGTGGCAGACGGAGAAAGGAACCACGTTGAACTGAGAGAAAAGGGTTTGCGTCCCCTTTTCTCGCCCTCCTAGCGAGCTAAAGCCTGTCCTCT
>QHOF01000548.1:0-2622 GCA_003219335.1 Verrucomicrobiota bacterium
GAACTGGGCGACGCAAAGCATCCGCTGCACTATCTCGCCATCCCGCCGAGTCTCTTTGAGACCGTCATTCACCAGCTCGGCGAGTCAGGTTGCGCCAAGGGCGCGCGCGTCGTCATTGAGAAGCCTTTCGGTCGCGACCTTGCCACAGCTCAGACGCTGAACGCCGTGGTACACAGCAGTTTCAGTGAAGAAAGCGTCTTTCGCATCGATCACTACCTTGGCAAGAACACGGTCCAAAACCTGCTGTTCTTCCGCTTTGCCAATTCCTTTCTCGAGCCGTTGTGGAATCGCCAGTTCATCGAAAGCGTGCAGATCACGATGGCGGAAAATTTTGGCGTCGAGGGCCGCGGTAAATTTTACGATCAAACAGGGGCGCTACGCGACGTCGTGCAGAACCACTTATTGCAAGTCCTGTCGAACATCGCCATGGAGCCTCCGCCTGGCTTGGATGCCGAGATGTTGCGGGACGAAAAGGCAAAGGTGCTCAAAGGCATTCGTCCGCTTCAGCCGTCGGATGTCATATGCGGCCAGTTTCGCGGCTACCGCGCCGAGCCGGGCGTCAGCGCGAATTCACAGGTAGAAACCTTTGTGGCGCTGAGACTTGAGATCAACTCATGGCGCTGGAAGGGAGTGCCTTTTTACATCCGCGCCGGCAAGTGCCTCCCAGTGACGGCCACGGAAGTCCTTGTCAAGCTGCGACAACCCCCGGCGGTCTTCTCGGCGCTTCCGCCTCCAGCCAACTACTTTCGTTTCCGAGTGACACCAAATTTAATGATCGCGATCGGCGCTTTGGTCAAGAAAGCGGGCGATCAGATTGAAGGAGAACAAGTTGAGCTCGTGATCAGCGAGGAATCCGATCCTGCTGAGATGGGGGCTTACGAGGAGCTTTTGTTCGACGCGATGCGGGGAAATTCGGCCCGTTTCGCGCGTCAAGATTACGTCGAGCAGGCATGGCGAATCATCGATCCGATTCTAAGGGACCGTGTTCCGATTTACGAATACGAAACCTGCACATGGGGACCGCCACAAGCGGCCGCGCTCGTCGCGAGCGATGGCGGATGGTTCGATCCAACCGCCGAGCGATAACCCTTATGCCACTCACTCAAGCTCATTGGATTTCCGACCGGCGGGGGGACCGCGGCATGGAGCATGGTGTGCGATGGACGCGCTGACCCTTCACCGCCTTCATTTTGGGTTCACGGTTACCTACCACTATCTGTTCCCGCAGATCACGATGGGGCTTGCGCTCCTCATTTTCATTCTGAAAACGAAAGCGCTCCGTGGCACTGAAGCGGCGAACTGGGCAGTTCGGTTCTGGACAAAAATTTTTGGCGTCGTTTTTGTGATGGGCGTCATCACCGGCATCCCCCTGGAGTTTCAATTTGGCACTAACTGGTCGCGCTTTTCCGAGTTCTCCGGCGGCATCATCGGGCAGACCCTCGCGATGGAAGGTGTTTTCGCTTTCTTTCTCGAGTCCAGTTTTCTTTATCTGCTGTTATTTGGGGAGAACGCAATCGGGCAGCGGGGCCACTGGCTCGCCTCGCTGGCGTTGTTTGTGGGAACCTGGCTGAGCGGCTTCTTTATTGTTTGCACCAATGCATGGATGCAACACCCGGTTGGTTATGCGGCGCAGGCCGCTCGGCCCCTCAAGCTGGATAGCCTCGCTGCATTGCTGACCAATCCGTGGGTGGTGCCGCAATATCTCCACACGATGATGGGCACAACAATTACCGCAAGTTTCGTTGTGGCTTCCATCGGCGCCTTCTATAGTTTACGAGGAGTGCATACGGCTGTAGTTCGTTCATTCGTGCCCGTGGCCATCGTCGTCGGCTTCGTTGCCAGTGTCCTGGCGGCTTTTCCGATCGGCGACTGGCATGCAAAAATGGTTTATCGGCATCAGCCGGTTACATTTGCTGCAATGGAAGGTCACTTTCACACTGGGGATGGAGCCGGCTTGGTTCTGATTGGGCAGCCTGATTTGGAAAAGATGCGCCTGGACAATCCGGTAGTGATCCCCCGCCTGCTTTCGTTCCTGACTCATGCGCGTTGGAACGCTCGGATCGCGGGGTTATCCGAATTTCCGCAGGATCTCTGGCCGACCAACATTCCTATCCTTTATTACAGCTACCATATCATGGCTGGTCTAGGGACATTTTTTATCGGCATCATGCTGCTAAGCGCCCTCTATCTGGTTTGCGGCAGGCTTTACGATCAAAGGTGGCTGCTCTGGATCTTGATGTGCTCTCTGCCTTTTCCATTCATCGCCAATACAGCCGGATGGATGACGGCGGAGTTCGGCCGTCAACCATGGGTGATCTACAACCTAATGCGGACGGCGGACGGATACTCGGATCACGTTTCTCCAGGGAATGCTGCATTTACCCTCCTGGGCTTTGCCGGCATGTATGTCTTCATCTCCATCCTGTTTCTGTTCTTGATGTTTCGTATCATCGAGGAAGGACCGCGCTCGGAAACTGCTCCTGAAACACGACTACGAAGCACCGCAGAGGGAGACGTTTGATGGAAACCCTTTGGTTCTGGCTGGTCGGATTCATGCTGGCCACTTACGTTGTGCTCGATGGCTTTGACCTGGGAGCGGGTGTCCTGCATCTATTCGTAGCG
>QHOF01000548.1:2637-4269 GCA_003219335.1 Verrucomicrobiota bacterium
AAGTCCTGCGGACCATTGGGCCGGTGTGGGATGGAAACGAGGTCTGGCTCCTGGCGTCCGGGGGCGCCATCGTCTTGGCATTCCCGACGCTCTATGCAATTTCCTTCAGCGGTTTTTATCTTCCGCTGATGATGGTGCTATGGCTCCTCATGGGGCGCGCGCTGGGAATCGAGATGCGCCATTGTATCACGGATCGCCTTTGGAACCAGTTTTGGGATGTCATCTTCGCCATTTCCAGCTTCTTGCTTGCGTTGTTTCTTGGAGTGGCCCTCGGAAACGTAGTTCGAGGTGTTTCTTTGAGCGCGGACGGAAAATTTTTTGCTCCTCTTTGGACCGATTTCCGAGTCGGGGAGCTGACGGGGATCTTAGACTGGTATACCATCCTTGTTGGTTTAGCCGCCGTGGCGGCACTGACCTACCACGCGGCACTGTGGCTGCAATGGCGCAGCGGACCGAGGGTGCAGCAGAGAGTTTCCCAAGCCATTCCTCTTCTGTTTGTCTTGCTACTGATTCTCTGGATCGGGACGATCGCCGCGAGCATTTCCGTGCAGCCTATCCTGACGGAAAATTTTCGGGCGAGGCCGTGGGGCGCTGTTTTTCCCATCGGGTCTTTTCTCGCAATCTTTGCATCTCTTTCCTTGCACAGGCGCCAAAGGGCAGGTGCGGCTTTCAAGACATCCGCGCTCTCGCTTTATGTGATGATATGCGGTGCTGCCGCAGGCCTTTATCCCTACGTCCTTCCCGCACGTAATCCCCAATGGGGGCTCACCATTGCTCGGGTTGCTTCGTCGCCTGAATCGATGACTCTGGCGTTGTTGTGGTGGATTCCGGGAATGGTGCTAGTAGGTATCTATACCTATTTCGTCTACGGCAAGATTCTGCCAACAAGGCTCTCTTTGCCGCACGAGGAACATTGACGTAAGCGAGGACTCGGTACCGTCTCTGATGATATATCTTATCAGACGTTGTTTCTTTTCCTTTTCCAGCTCCAAAGCTCATCAGCCAAGCCCGGCTTGCTGCTGGCCGATTCTACGTCGTGTTTTCGACCGCCAGTGCTTACCCCATCTAAACGTGGTTTTGCCAGCATCGTTTACTTAGCTTCGGTGGATATTCCATTATATCGATCGTAGGTATTAGCGATCTTACCATCGGCAGTTAAAAGATATACGCCCAGTACGCAAGGTATTTGGAAGCCGAAAATCAGGGAAATTCCGATGCCGAATCGTGAGCTGATTATGGGAACTAAATATATATGCTCGCGCTTCAGTTTTTCGCCGTTCTCATTATCCCGGCAATCTGACTGTGCCTTATGGTCAGGTTGCGCAAAAAAGACAACCTCAAAAAAGACGATACGAACCCTAGCAACACACTAATAGCCCACTACCTTTCTCGACGGTTCGACGGTTCGAAAAATAATGCTTTACCACGTTCTATGGCGGCAGGCCGAGAGTAGGCCGGAAAATATTGCGGTTGCGGGCG
Organism: Verrucomicrobiota bacterium; assembly: GCA_003219335.1. Taxonomy (GTDB): domain Bacteria; phylum Verrucomicrobiota; class Verrucomicrobiia; order Chthoniobacterales; family UBA10450; genus Udaeobacter. The sequence continues at coordinate 4,117 of QHOF01000548.1, forward strand.
AGCGGCGCTCGGTCAGTTATGCGCAGTTGTTGCGAGAAGTCAGATCATGCGCGGCTTTCCTGCAACAACTCAATTTCAAGCCCCAAGACCCCATCATTCTCGGCGTGCCTCCATCCCCGGAGTTTCATGTCGTTTTCTACGCAGGATGCGCCG
>QHOF01000029.1 GCA_003219335.1 Verrucomicrobiota bacterium
AGGTGTGTGCAGCCGTGATTCTTCCGAATCAACCCGTGCCAAATCGCTTCGCGTGGTCTGCCCAGGCGCATGGCGAGTGGCAACATGGAGAGTTTTGCCGTTCCATGCGGATACTTCGTGAGCAGTCGTTGATAGCACCGGACCCGCGTGAAGTAATCGACGTCGCCAAGTTTGGTTACCCCAACCGCGGGATGGATCAGCAGATTAGCTTCAACCTGTTTCGCTGCGCGGAGAGTCAATTCCACATGGGCGCGATGCATGGGATTACGCGTCTGAAATGCCACGACACGACGCCAACCGAGCCGGGCGAATTCGACCCGCAATTCGGCTGGAGTTAAACGGAGATTCTTGAAATCGTAATGCGACGGCGGCTGGAGACCTTCGATACGGCCGCCTACATACCATGGATTTTCTTTGTTCAGCAGATAGTTCACCCCGGGGTGAAGCGGGCTAGTGGTATTAAAAACCGCTTTCGCTTCAGCTTTACGATCCGGTTGCCACACCTCTTCCACATGTAACACGGCGAGCATTACCCCCTCTGCATCCCGGAGCGCGATCTTGCTGCTCCCTTGCTTCAGGCCTTTAGCGAAAAATTCGGTAACATCGAGTGTGATCGGTATCGGCCAGAGAAGGCCGCTCGTCAGCCTCATATTATGGCAGACGCCTTCGTAATCTGCCTTGGTCATGAACCCACGTAAGGGAGAGAAAGCCCCATTCATCAGCAGTTCAAGATCGCGGATGTGGCGGGCCGTCAAGTCCCACGAAGGGAAGTCCCTCGATTGCGCTTTTACTTCGGCCGCTCTTTCGTCGTCTACAATGAGATTAACAAGTTCGCCACCGTGTGGAGCGATGAGATGGCTGTGGGTTGTCGAAGCGTCCAAATTTGTAAACATCCTAGATTCTCAGGTAATATCTTGCAATTTCATCTGCTTGGTCGGACTGGCAGAAGATGATGATTGCTATGGCGAACGGAGCAATTCCAATTCCGTCAGAGCACCTCGCAGCAAAACTCCGTGCCTGCGCTGTCGAGCGATGAACATCGCCATCTTCGTCATGGCGCGATGATATGGCACATCCAGTGTCATATCATGGAACGAGAATCGCGTGTGCATCGTGAGTTGAGGCCGAAGTTAAACCAGCAAACATTTTACATTGTAACTGTGATATGCAAATCAATTTCCCGTAAATCGGCGCGGAGTTGTTCATTCGTGAGGACGGTCTCGAAGTCGAGTTCATTTACACTTCTCCGCTTCGATTCCATAGATGGCGTCAGAGAATTCGCCGGCACGGACGAAGGTCAGCCGGTGATTTATCCAAAAGCAGAGGTGCTGATTGTTCGAATGGAACAGGCGCGGCATTATCACGTGGCGACCTGAAAAACCGGATGTCAGGGTGCCAGCCTGTCGCACCCCTGCGTAGTTGCGAGGCTAGGCAGCCAGACGGTCGAGTGAGCCAAGCTGGCCGACATCCAATTCGTGGGCACCCTTCCCGGTAATCGAATGACAATACATCGAGCACGATTACGATTACGAGCATGAGCACGACTTTGGGCGACGGGCTGCGTACGTTGTTAGGCGATGATGCAATTGCAGCCGATCCGGACACGCTCGCTGCGCACAGCGGCGATAAATGGTTCGCGGCGCACCAGCCGGAAGTTGTTGTCTTCGCCAGATCGGCAAACGACGTGAGTAAGCTGCTCCGCTTCGCTTCGCTTGAAAAAATTCCAGTCACAGCGCGGGGCGGCGGATTCGGGTACGTAGGCGGATGCGTGCCCGCGCGCGGCGGGATTGCGTTGTCCCTCATTCAGATGAATCGGATCAAGGAAATTAGCTTTGCCGATGCGGTTGCGGTGGTTGAGCCGGGCGTATTTACCGCTGATCTGAAGGCCGCGGTGCGCGCGCAAAAATTGTTTTATCCGCCCGATCCGGCGAGCATGAAAGATTGCACTATTGGTGGAAACGTCGCGACGAATGCCGGCGGCCCACGCTGTTTGAAATACGGCGTGACGCGCAATTACGTGATCGGTCTTGAAGTGGTGCTGGCCAATGGCGACGTGCTGCGCACTGGCGGACGCGTCCACAAAAACAAAACTGGATTTGATTTGATCAGTTTGTTCGTTGGTTCGGAAGGAATGCTCGGCGTAGTCACTGAGATCACGCTGCGCTTGCTTCCGCTTCCGCCGGCACGCGCGACTTTGTCGGCGGCGTTTGCCAGCGCAGCCCAGGCTGCCGAAGCCGTGCAGGCGATTTTTGCAGCGGGATTTCTCCCTTCGTCATTGGAAATCGCTGATCATTTCACTCTGGAAGCGGCACGACGTGACCTGGGCAAAATGATTGTGCCCGAGGGGAGCGCGCACCTGCTCGTTGATCTGGATGGGCAGGAGGAAAGCGTTCGCAGCGAGTCCGCAGCCATTCGCGAATTGCTCGAGAAACGAAAACCAAACGCGCTCGAATTGGCGACTGGCGAGGCAGATTGCGAAAAGCTCTGGGCGTTGCGCCGTCAGTTCAGTAATTCGCTTCGCGCGACCGGCCTCACGAAATTGAACCAGGACGTGGTCGTGCCGCGCAGCCGCCTGGTCGATCTGATGGAGTTCGCCGAAACGCTACAGGCAAAGCACGGATTTCCGATCGCCTGCTTTGGCCACGCCGGCGACGGCAACATTCACGTCAACATTATGGCCGACCGTTACAACCGCCACGCCGCGGTGCGCGAAAAAGTTGAGCGCGCACTGGATGATCTTTTCGCCCAAGTGCTGGCCTGGGGCGGTGTAATTACTGGCGAGCACGGAATCGGGCTGGCAAAGAAACGCTGGTGGCCGGATGCGACCAGTGAGGTCGTGCGTGACGTGCATTGCCGACTGAAACAAATTCTCGATCCAAACGACATTCTAAATCCGGGAAAATTTGTTGACTAATCCGAATCCGCATCGAGATTCGGCGGGCATTTTACCGGCGCATCTAAATTCGCCGCGACTGGCGCGCATCCGCGCCATCGTAAACGAAACATTAAAGGAGACGCATGTCTTCTTATCGCGTCGGCCATTACAGCCAATGAAACCTGGAAAATTTACTCACACAATCGCGGTCATCCTTTCGTCGATCACGTCTCTTTTCGCGCACGGCACAGCTTCAAAGGCGGAACCGGCGAAAACAAAGTTCAGCAAAAAATCGCAGCGATCAGCAGAGGACCGTTCGTTCGATGTGAGTTCAATCGCATTCACGCCGGGGCAGTTGGCCGGAGATCGGCCTGAGCCGGGACAGCGTTTCCCATGGAAAAGGGACATCGTAACGACTATTTTTTGGATCGGCGAGAAACCAGCCGGTAACAATCCGGTTCCCAATCGCACAAGCTCTTGGGACAAAGAATGGACCAAAAATTATGGCGGGATGGACGATCCTGATCCTGCTCATCGTAGCAATTACATTCCTATGAAATTCACGCCACGACTGAATCCATTTTACTGCGCGCTTCCTTATAACGACAAAGCGAGGGAGGGCCATCGGCCGGAAGCGCCGCGCGTGGTTCCCTGGTTCAACGAAGCTTATCAAGGCCCGGCTGTCTCGACTTGCAAGGGTCGCTGGATTGCCATCCGTAAAGGCAATCGCACAGTTTATGCGCAATGGGAAGATGCTGGTCCGTTCCGCACCGATCACTGGCAATACGTTTTTGGCAGCGAACGGCCAAAACCTAATCTGAACAAGGGCGCCGGCCTCGATGTCTCGCCTGCCGTGCGCGATTACCTCGGGCTACAACCAACGGATGTGACCGACTGGAAGTTTGTCGATTTTAGTGAAGTACCGCGCGGACCGTGGTCCACTCTTGGAGAAAACAACACATTCGTGATCAACGATCGCAAGAAAGGCAAAGCGCTCGTCGAAACGCTTGGCACAATAGCGCGGTAAGCGCGCGAAGACTGGGTAGCGCACGCGTCTCGCGTGCTGGCAAGCGCGTCTCGCGATCGCGAACTTTTCTCTGCGTTTGCCTCGGTCCCTTGATCCACATTCAAAGGAAAGACTGTTTCGGCGCGACGCCTAAACCAGCACGTGAGACACATGCGCTACCCCGATCCACGCAATCTTTCGGTCGAAAGCGATTGGAAACGTGAATGAGAAATCGCTTCGGAGTTCGTTCCGTTTTTTACGCCGTTTTCATCGCAGTCACTTTCAGCTTTGCGCTTCCAGTCGGAGTGGCAGCCGAGAGCAGCACGTTACTCACGGGCAAGGCGGCCATGGGCGATTGGACAAAGGATGCACCCGGAGTGCGGCGCAAGATCACCGTCCGAGATTTGCCTCCGCCGAGTTCAAATGTGCTGACAATTAACCTGCCTCGCGTTGCCCGACCTCCAGCCGACGCGCGGCTTCAGGTTCCGCGCGGTTTTAAAATCGACTTGTATGCCAGCGGGTTTCGCGACCCACGATTTCTACTCAATGCGCCAAATGGCGACATCTTCGTCAGTGAGAGTCGCGCCAATCGGATTAAGGTGTTACGCGATACCAAGAGCAACGGAAAACCAGATGTAGTCCAAATATTTGCGGAACGCGATTTGAACAAGCCCTTCGGGATCGCGTTTTATCCGCCAGGCAATGAGCCGCAATTCTTGTACGTGGCGAATACTGATGGCATAATTCGTTTTCCGTATCGCAATGGCGATCTCAAAGCGCGTGGACCAGCCGAAAAGTTAGGTGCACAGCTTTCCGGCGGCGCAGCGCGCCTGCGCAGCGGCGGACATTGGACGCGCGACATCGTTTTTTCACCCGATGGCAAAAAAATGTACGTCTCGATCGGCTCGCGCTCGAATGTGTCCGATAGCGCTGCGGAAGCCGACCGCGCGCGTATTTTCGAGCTCAACCCCGATGGTACCGATCGAAAAGTTTACGCATGGGGAATTCGCAACGCCGTCGGGATCGCCTTTCGCCCAGACAGCAACGGGCTCTGGATGAGCACTAACGAGCGGGACGAGATCGGTGAAGATTTGCCGCCGGATTACATCAGCAGTGTGCGCCCCGGCGGGTTTTATGGCTGGCCGTGGTTTTACCTCGGCAATCACCCTGATCCGCGCCACAAAGGAAAACATCCTGAGCTTGCCGATAAGGTCATCGTTCCCGATGTGCTCGTGCAGGCGCACTCAGCCACGCTCAACTTGTGCTTTTACACCGGCGACCAATTCCCCGCCGAATACAAAGGCGACATCTTCGCTGCGTTCCATGGCTCATGGAACCGGATGAAACGCACCGGCTACAAGATTGTGCGCGTACCGTTCGATCACTCGACTGGCAAAGCGCTCGGCGAATATGAAGATTTTGTGATCGGTTTTGTTACGCCCGAAGGCAAAGTCTGGGGCCGCCCGGTCGGAATCGCCGTCGCCAAAGACGGCAGTCTTCTTATCAGCGAAGACGGCAACGGCACCATCTGGCGCGTAAACTACGACAGGTAAAACCCAATTTTTATATTATCAGCTCTTTCAGCGTACGCTTTGTGCTCGTATTCGTTCAAGGAGGTTTTCGACCTTAAATCTACGAGCGAAAACAAGTGCTGTAGTGCCCGCTGTCCCCAGCGGATTCCGGTCAATAGGCAAACTCCCGATGCGCTGAGCCGCCTTCGCGCGCTACGGCGTGCCAAGGGACAGGCGCACGCTACAGCCAAAAAAAATCCGGCGAATTCTCCGACTTCACTCGGAATGACAAAGGGGCCCGCCGGTTGCGCTTGCCCCGTACATTCTTACGCATAACCTGCCGTAGCGCGGCATGAAGATTGGTTTTGCTCAGATCAACCCAACCGTAGGGGATTTGAGCGGGAACTGCGAACTGATCGTCGCGGCTTACGAGCGTCTCGCCGCCGCGGGCGCGGAATTGGTGCTGACACCGGAGCTCGCTATCACTGGATATCCGCCGCAGGATTTGGTTTTTAAATCGCGCTTCGTTTCCGAGAATCTTGCGATGCTCGAGAAACTGCACGCTCACGTGGGAGAAACAGCGTTGCTGGTAGGGTTCGTTGATCGGAACGAAGGGCGCGGCAAGCCGTTTCGCAACGCCACGGCGTTGCTCGAGCGCGGCAAACCGATCCGGAAAGCGCATAAGTCGCTTCTTCCGACCTATGATGTTTTCGATGAAGATCGTTATTTCGAGCCGGCTAGCCGCGTCGAGCCGTTCGATGTACAAGGAAAAAAAATCGGCGTGACCATTTGCGAGGATATTTGGACCGAACATTATCTGCCGCGACCATTTTACGATGTCGAACCAACGCGAAGCTTGATCGAACAAGGCGCGGAGATCATCGTCAATTTAAGCTCTTCGCCGTTTACCTTGCACAAGCCGGCGATCCGCTACGAGATGGTGGGCGCGCTGGCGCGAGCCTATCAACGGCCAATCTGTTATTGCAACGTTGTAGGCGGCAATGATCAGTTGGTGTTCGATGGCAATTCGATCGCCGTGAATCCGGCGGGCAAGTTGATCGCACAACTAGCGGCATTTCGTGAGGATGAGAAAGTCGTCGATACTGAATCGGCTTCCACAATCGAATTTCACGAAGGCAAGACGCCGGAGGTCCTCTTCGCTGCTCTTTCCCTGGGGGTTCGTGATTATTTCCGCAAATGCAACTTCCATTCTGCGGTGATCGGCCTGAGCGGCGGAGTCGATTCCGCGGTCACCGCCGTCATCGCGGTGGACGCGCTGGGAGCGGAGAACGTGACTGGTGTTTCCATGCCCAGCCCGTACTCGTCGCGTGGCAGTATCGACGACGCGCGCGCGCTCGCCCGCAATCTCGGAATCAAATTTCTCGAGATTCCGATCACCGACGCGTTCAAGGATTTCAAAGCGCAGTTCAAAGAAGTCTTTAAGGGACTGCACGAAAACGAGACAGAAGAAAATATGCAGCCGCGCCTGCGCGCAATGACGTTGATGGCGCTCTCGAACAAGTTCGGTCATCTGTTGCTGACCACTGGAAACAAGAGCGAACTCGCCGTCGGCTATTGCACACTCTATGGCGACATGGCTGGCGGGCTGGCCGCGATCAGCGATGTGCCTAAAACGATGGTCTATGAGCTCGCGCGCTGGATCAATTCCGAGTATGCGGCGCGATTAGGCCGCAAACGGGAGATCATTCCAAAATCCACAATCGAAAAAGCGCCCAGCGCGGAGTTGAAGCCAAATCAAAAAGATCAGGACACGCTTCCGCCGTACGAAATTCTCGATCGAATCCTGCAGCTTTACGTGGAAGAAAACCTCAGCGCGCGCGATATCATTGCGCACGGATTCGATGAGACGACCGTGCGCTGGGTCCAGCGACGGATCGACCTAAACGAATACAAGCGCGAGCAAGCCGCGCCCGGCCTAAAAGTCACCAGCCGCGCCTTCGGCATCGGCCGCAAAATGCCAATCGCGCAAAGATACGTTGATTAGCCGCGTTAAAAGAATCCGCGGAGGAACGCCGCCGCTTCATGCGAGATGCCGACGATCTTGTTCGTTGCCTGACGATAGAATTTGAAATTGAGCTCGGTCTCGGGCCGGCCGTCGTCCCAATCGGAAAAAAGTTTGAGTTCCCTCCGCCCAAGGCGCCGCTTCGCGCGGGCGGTGCGTTTGATGGTGATGCTCACGCGCGGCGTTTGCCGGGCGATCCCGCGTTTCTTTGGGATCGCTTTGGCCGAGGTCACGACGCCGGTCGCAATAAGACCTGGCGCGCCTTCGTTCTCGCTCGCGAAGACGAAGATCGTATCGCCTTTGGCGATGCGCTTGCCACCATACATCGTCTTCTGCGCGCTGAACGCGAACGTCTCCGCCCACGGATCGCTAATGTCGGCTTTGATCGCGAACATCATGCTCCCTTGGGTTGGCGTCATCGTCTGGTTAGGCGAACCTGTTATTTCACACGCTCTAAAACCCTGCGCCACGTTTTGCGGTCGCCGATAATAAGCCGGTCTCCAACTAAGACGAAAGGGCGGGGTTGATCTGTCCCGATAAAGCTCGGTTTCAAACTTCCCTCCACGTGATGAATGACGACGCTCTTCGCAGCATCTACGGTGTATGTCCCGAAGTAAGCGACATATCCGGTAAATGCGTTCTTCATTTCTTCGGCGTTGGGCTTTTCATCGTCTCCCGAAGCGAAGGGAGGACTGTGAGGAGTTTTCATAATCTGTATCATCACATGTCCAGTGTTATCATAGACCAAGTATCCTTTCGGATTTTTTCCGTACGGATACGTCCATTCGCTATTTGGATCGTGTTCGTCCTTCCGGTCTTCGAACGCGGTGATTTTCCAGGTGCCGATCAACTGCTTTTGCACAGCGGTTCCCTTTCCATTGAGAATTTGCTGCATACATTTTTCAACCCTTGACGCCCGAGTTTGGATTGTTTGGCCACTTCAATTCTTCGGTCAGAGATTGAAAAACATCAGGGGCGTCGCTTTCCGGCCATAAGCATCAC
>QHOF01000030.1 GCA_003219335.1 Verrucomicrobiota bacterium
AGGACTTTCAAGCTTTGTTCCTCCGAGCCCCATTGCAAAATGTCGATGTCAACATGACGAACGCCCCAGTTTTTCATCTCGAGCCGGCTGAGTTTGTAAAGATCGATGGTGTCGGTGCCGATCAAGGCAGTGCCGTAATCATCGATGATATATTCTTCATTTGTATCGGCGATTCGGAACCGGGTTCCGAGCGGAAAACGCGACCAATCGGACGCAGCGCTCATCACGTGGGCGCCTGAAAGGCCGCAATCGAGCGCGTTGCGGCAGCCGCTTCCCTCACTGTGGGTATAGGCGGTCGTGCGCACGTTCGGTATGCGGCGCGCGCTACTAAGATTCGATTTCGATTGGGTGGCGCAGCCGACGATTAAACAAGCGCTGGCTGCTGCCACCGTAAGGTTAAGGCACTTCGGCATTGGAAATATTGCGCCCTCCATAGCAGCCCGAGTAAGGAAGGGCAAGCAATAATTTACAAAAATTCCCTAGGACAGGAGCGGCTCTCCACGGGAGACTCGTCTAGAATGTGATCTCTCACGCCGGCATCAACGATGCCGGCTACAGCGCTACTGCGCGGCCGCTTCCGAGAGCTCGCTTGTGCAATAAGGGCAACGCTTCGCCTTGAAAGGGATCTTCATCGCGCAAACAGGGCAGTCTTTCTTGTCAGGCTCTTTTTCGGCAGGCTCTGGTTCCCTAAGTCTATTGATCATCCGGACCAAAAGAAAAACTGCGCCCGCGACAATCAGAAAATTAATCATGAGCGTGATGAAGTTGCCGTAATTCCAAGTGATCGCTCCGGCTTTGACAGCATCAGTTGGGGTATTGAATACCGCCGAGCCGTTTTTGGCCGCTCGCAGGACGACGAACTTGTTTGAGAAATCGAGTCCACCGCTAAGAAGGCTGATGGGCGGCATGATCACGTCTTTTACCAGCGAACTGATGATCGCGCCGAACGCTGCGCCGATAATCACGCCGACCGCGAGATCGACAGCGTTGCCTTTGATCGCGAATTTCTTGAAGTCCTCCCAAATCTTTTTCATACAACGATGTTAACCAGTTTTTTGGGGACCACGATCACATTCCGGACCGTTCGGCCGGCGATTCGATCTTGAATCTTCGGGTTCGACAATGCGGCAGATTTCACCTCCTCCTCGTTTGCAACGACCGGCATCTTCATTCGATCGCGCAGTTTGCCGTTTATTTGAATGACGATTTCAACTTCGTCCTCGATGAGCAGCTGCTCGTCGTAACCCGGCCAGGATTGTTCGGTGATGTCGCCGCGGGCGTCACGGAATTTGGCATTCAAGTTTTCCCAAAGCTCTGAGGAAACGTGCGGCGCAAATGGATTCAGCAAAATCAGAAAGGTTCGCATTGCCGACAAAGGGATCGTTTCAGCGCTGGTAAATGCGTTTACGAAAATCATCATCTGCGAAATGGCGGTGTTAAACGAGAGTGATTCGATGTCCTCGGTGACTTTCTTGATGGTGGCGTGCGTCACTTTCTGCTGAGCTTTATCAGGAGCGACGTCTTGGATTCTCGCAGACAGCTCCCAGTCGCCCGCCTGGGTTTCGTCCATGAATAAACGCCAGACACGCGCGAGAAACCGCGCTACGCCTTCAACGCCGCGCATGCTCCACGGTTTCATCTGTTCCAAGGGTCCCATAAACATCTCGTAGCAGCGAAATGCGTCGGCGCCGTACTGGTCGATCACATCGTCCGGGTTGACGATGTTCCCGCGCGATTTGGACATTTTTTGGTTATCTTCGCCGAGGATAATTCCCTGATTCACCAGCCGCTGGAACGGCTCCGGTTTCGAGAGGTAGCCGAGATCGAACAACACTTTGTGCCAGAAACGCGCGTATAGCAGATGCAATACGGCGTGTTCGGTCCCGCCGACATACAAGTCCACGCTGCCGGGCTTATCGCTACTCATCCAGTAACGCTCTGCCTCTCCGCCGACGAAACGCTCGTCGTTGCGCGGGTCGCAAAATCGCAGGTAATACCAGCAGGAGCCGGCCCACTGCGGCATGGTGTTTATCTCCCGCAGCGCTTTGTCGGAATAGCGAACCCAATCTTTCGCTTTTGCCAACGGCGGCTCGCCGGTGCCGCTCGGCTTGTAATCATCCAGCGGCGGTGGAACGATCGGCAGCTCATTTTCGCTGAGCGCCTCGTGCTTTCCATCCCTCCAAACAATGGGAATCGGCTCGCCCCAATAGCGCTGACGCGAAAAGAGCCAGTCGCGCAGCTTGTAATTGATTGCTCCTTTGCCGGCGTTGTGTTGCTCGAGCCAATGGGCGATTTTCTTTTTGGCTTCCGGCGTTGGCAGGCCGTCGATTATGGGCGAGTTGATCGCAATCCCTTCACCGATAAATCCGATCGGTTCTTCATCGCCCGACGGCTGCACGACTACGCGGATCGGCAGATCGAATTTTCGAGCAAACTCCAGATCGCGCTCGTCGTGCGCGGGCACGCCCATGATTGCGCCCGTGCCGTAACCAAGCAACACATAATCCGCGGTCCAAATCGGGATCCGCTCGTTGTTCGCCGGATTGATCGTGTACGCGCCTGTGAAAACGCCGGTTTTGTCCTTCGCCAGATCCGTTCGCTCCAAGTCGCTCTTTCGCGCAGCGCGCTCACGATACTCGCGAACATCAGGCCATTGCTCTTCTGCGACGATTAGATCGACAACCGAATGCTCAGGCGCGAGCACCATGTAGGTAGCACCGTAGAGCGTGTCTGGCCGGGTGGTGAATACCTCGATAAATTGAGACTTGAAATTTGAAATTTGAAACTTGATCAGAGCGCCTTCGCTCCGCCCGATCCAATTGCGTTGGAGCAGTTTGATTCCTTCAGGCCAGTCGAGCCCCTCGAGTTCATTTAGCAGTCGCTCCGCATACGCCGTGATGCGCAACATCCATTGCCGCATCGGCCGACGGACGACCGGAAATCCCCCAATCTCGCTTTTCCCATCGACAACTTCTTCGTTGGCCAAAACCGTGCCGAGCTCCGGGCACCAGTTCACCGACACTTCGGCCACATAGGCGAGCCGGACTTCATCGGGATTTTCACCGGGATAAGTTGAAATCGGCTCACCTTTGTTGGTCGCCGGATTAAACCAGGAATTATAAATCTGAAGAAAAATCCACTGCGTCCATTTGTAGTAGGCGGGATCGGTCGTGTTGATTTCCCGCTGCCAATTGTAGGAGAAACCGATTCGCTTTAGTTGTCTCTTGAATTTCGCGACGTTTTCGCGCGTCGTGACTGCGGGGTGCTGGCCGGTTTTGATCGCGTATTGCTCCGCGGGCAGACCGAATGCGTCCCAACCCATCGGATGCAACACGCTGAAGCCGCGCATCCGTTTGTAGCGCGCAATGATGTCCGTGGCGGTATACCCTTCGGGGTGTCCGACGTGCAAGCCCGCCCCGCTGGGGTAAGGAAACATGTCGAGGATGTAAAATTTGCGCTTCGCAGGATCGAAACTTTTCTCGCCAGGATTGGGCGCATGAAAAAGCTGCCGCTCTTCCCAGATGGCCTGCCACTTTGGTTCGATCTGGTCGAATGGATACGATTTGCGACGCTCGCTGCTCATGCTTGATCTCGAACCTCCAGATACCAGTATTCGAGCATGCAATTGATTGTCGCAACGCGCAATGCGCACAAGACGCGTGAGATTCAGCAGATTCTCGGGCAGGACTTTGCAGTCAGCGATTTGTCCGCGCATCCCGAAATTCCCGCGACGCGCGAACACGGAAAATCATTTGAAGAAAATGCGATGCTGAAAGCAATCGGCGCGTCCAGCCATTTGCCGGGACTTGTTGTTGCCGATGATTCCGGTCTGGAAGTCGATGCGCTGGGCGGCGCACCCGGAATTTTCTCGGCGCGCTACGCGGGCAAAAATGCGACCGATCAACAAAACATCGATAAGTTGCTGAAGAAACTTGCCCGGGTCGGGGCCAGAGAAACTCAGCGAGCAGCGCGTTTTCGCTGCGTGATCGCGCTTGCACGGGAAGGTGCATTGCTCGGGACGTTTGAAGGAGCTGTTGAGGGAACCATTGCCGACGCGCCGCGTGGCCAGAGCGGATTTGGGTACGATCCCGTTTTCGTTCCGCGCGGATTTGAAGCGACTTTTGCCCAGCTGCCCGCGGTAGTGAAGAACAAGATCAGCCACCGCGCAAAGGCGATTCGCGCCCTTAGCCGGAAACTCGCCGCGTTGAAGCTGACAGATTAAGGCCCGGGACCCGGCGGCGGTGGAGCGCCGGGAGGCGGAGCTGAAGCGCCTGGCCCAGATGCGGCTCTGATTTGGTAGCCTACTTTTGTAATTCCGACCTGCCGAATTTTATCGAGTACTCCGATAACATCGCCGTAAACGGCCGTTGGCGCTGCGCTGAGAGAGAGTTTGACGTCAGGATTTGAACGGTGAAGGTCAAAAAGACGGGGAAGCACCTGGTCTTCTGGGACGTACTGGTTATTGAAGAACACAGCGTTTCCTTCCAGCACCTTTATAGAGACAAAATCTACTTGCCCGCTTGGCGGAGGCCCGACTGCGGCGGGCAAATTAACCCGAATACCTTTCATGTGAGTCTGGCTCAGGCTCACCATCATGAAGCTGGCGAGCAGAAAAAACATGATGTCGATCAACGGAATGATCTCGATGCGTGCCCGTTTATGCGGAACTGGTGAAGAGAGTCTCATATATGTAATTTAGTATGAGGCGCCGGTTAAAGTGAAGGTGATGGGAACTCTGACCTTGGACACTGTCCCCGGTCTGAATTTCCACCGGCGGAAAGTACTCGTGGCGGCGTCATCCAGTATGGAACTCCCACAACTTTGCGTGACAGAGGCGTTAGCCACGTCACCACTTGCTGAGTCAACGGTCAACGTAATCACGCCACTGCCCGTAATACGCTTTGCCCGCGCTTCGTACGGGTAAGGCGGGCGCGGTGCACTAATGGCAAGCGCTTTTGCCCGGGACATTGACATCTCGGCAGCCTTAATCGGCGTGAACTTTTGTTGCGCCGCTGGCGGTGGCCGCGGTGGAGGTGTTCTCTCCTCGACAAACTCCGGCTTGATGTCAGGCGGAGGAGGAGGCTCCGGCAACGGAATATCTTCCGGCGGCGGTGTCGATTCCGGTGGCGCCAACGTTGCCTCAACGACGGCCGGAGGAGGAGGAGGAGGAGCCTCCTCAGGAGCCTCGCGCCTTTGAGACAGCGCTACTGCGGTCAGGTGGATCCCTATTGCGAGGCCAAACGCGGTCCAGAAATACCACCTTGGTGGCGGCCGGTATGTCAGTGGTCGCACTTGCGCTGCTGCCATATCAAAATCACCGGGGCCCCGGAACTCCTTTGAGCGATTCGCTCTTAATTTCGAACGAGACTTTGTAGTAGCCAGCTGAGCGGATGGTATCAAGCGCATGGGCAACGTTCAGATGAGCCGTGTCGCGATCACCCCGAAGAAACACTTTCGCGTCGGGCGCCGATTGGTGCGCCATGCGCAGACGATTCAGCAGTTCGGTGTCGGGGATTTCGTCTTTGTCGAAGAAGTAGTGGCCGTCCTTATCGACCGACACACTGAGGTACTCGCGCTTCGTCTGCGTCTCACCGGAGACGCCGGAAGGCAGGTTCACTTTGATCCCTTTCATGTGCACCTGGCTCAAGCTCACCATCATGAAGCTGGCGAGCAGAAAGAACATGATGTCGATCAACGGAATGATCTCGATCCGCGCTTTCTTGTGTGGAATGGGTGAGCTTACTTTCATTAAATACCTTAAAATATCTTCAGATCGACGAGCCTTTGCCAGAAGCTGGGGCTTGCGTCGCGAAGTCCAGTTCGCGCGCCGCGGTTTGTGCTCCTAACATCACTTCCAAATTCGTGGCTGCTGTTTGCAGCTCGAACTCCAAGTTAGACACCCGGGAAGTAAAAAAGTTAAAGGGCACCAGAGCGAAGATGGCAATACCGAGACCGCACGCCGTGGCAATAAGCGCCTCGGCAATACCGCCGGTGACGGCTTGCACCGCCAGCTCTTCGTTGCCGAGAAAACTGAACGACCTAATAAGACCGGTAATTGTACCTAACAGACCGAGCAACGGTGCCAAAGTTACGAGTGTGTCCATGACGACGAGGAATCGACCGGCGCGTTTGATCTCGATGCCGGCAGCGACCTGCAATGCGCCCTGCAACGAGGTGTGCTGGTGATTGAGGCCATTCCACATCATGCGCAAAACTGGATCACGCGATCCGCGGGAAAGCCGGGAGGCTTCGGCGGTGTCGCCGTTTTCAATCGCCGTGAACACTTTCTCGATCCGTTTGGGATCTCGGCGGAACCAGCGACCACCCCACCAAAAGATTCGCTCGATCACCACGGTGAGCCCGATGATCGATACAATCAAAATCGGCCACATGATTGGACCACCCTTGTGGAATTTGTCGATCAACCAATTGCTCCCGAGCACGCCGCCGCTGGGTTGCGCTTCAGCCGCTGGGGACGGGCTTGCGGCTGCGGGGCTT
>QHOF01000549.1 GCA_003219335.1 Verrucomicrobiota bacterium
TTCATCTTCGCCGGCAATCGTTGCGGCGCGCGAGATGGTGAGACGAATGTTGCGGCCGAGCATTTTCTCGAGATACGG
This sequence comes from Verrucomicrobiota bacterium, assembly GCA_003219335.1. Taxonomy (GTDB): domain Bacteria; phylum Verrucomicrobiota; class Verrucomicrobiia; order Chthoniobacterales; family UBA10450; genus Udaeobacter. Next base: position 79 of record QHOF01000549.1, read on the forward strand.
AATCACCCGGTGGCGGACGCGATTGCGAAGCGGATTGAGATTTTTGTTCGTGGCGTCCTCGCGAAATTTGATTCGGTACTGGCGCACGTAATCGTCAATCTCCTTGCGCCAGACGCCAAGAAACGGCCGCACGATTGTCAGCTCGATATTGCCGATGCGGCGAGCCGAAACTTCCCGCATCGCAGCAAGACCGGCGCTGCCGGCGCCGCGAAACAGATTGATCAGGAAAGTCTCGACCAGATCGTCGGCGTGATGCGCGAGAAAAATTACTTTGCATTTTCGTTGCCGTGCAGTTTCAGCAAAAAATTTGTAACGCGCCTCACGCGCCGCGGTCTCGATCGACATTCTCTTTCGCAGCGGACGCTGCGCAAAACTTGACTGCTTAAAGCAGTCAAGTTCCCCGCGAGCCAGGGCGCGCACGTCAGCCGCTGTAGGCCCTTGGCTGTAGCGATCAACCAGTTTCTCGACAAAGCGCGCGTCAGCGTCGCTGGATCGTCCGCGCAATTGATGATTCAAATGGCAAACGATCAGTTTCTGGTAACCGAGATTGATCAGCCGGTGCAGTAGCGCCACAGAATCGCGCCCGCCGGAGACGCCGACGAGATAGCGCGCATCAGGCGGAAATCTTCGCGGCAAATCAGTGTTTATTTGAATCCAATTCACGGCTGTTCTGCATCCAACGTTCAAAACCAATCATGAACGATCAACCAACTTTAGACAAAAGCGGAAGCGGCTGGCGTCTTTAACAGAAAGGATCCAAAGCATATGAACAATCACACTACCTACGCGTTGCTGGTCAACTCAGAGGAAAAGGGCCGGGGGAGGCTTGAAATCGCAGTTTATCTAATGTGCATCGTGAGCGCGATCCTCGCGATCTCGCAATTTGCCTGGCAACCGAGTCCAAGCTCTATAGATGAACTGAGTTTGGGATCGCATGCGAATCTGCGCGTCTCACATCAGCAGGCTGGCGGGTAATTGGGCGAGGAAATCATGAGGCGGCTGGCCGCAGGATTTGGAGCGACGGCAACATGCTGGGGAGCACAGGCTGCCAGCCTGTCCTTTTCGGCAGCTTGCCGAAAAGCCCTTCGAAGGTTCGCTCCGGTGCGCTCTGTTGCGACGCTCGAGATGTCGTCGGCAAGTTGCCGACGACGGCAGGCTGGCAGCCTGCGCTCCCCAGATGACTGCAACCGCGCGCCTACCTGCGAGAGGAAGCGATAAAAGCTATCGAAGGGTTGGTATTTTTGGAAATCTCACTGGCTTCACATACGGTGATTTGACAATGAATGAATGTTCATTCACCTTCCCAAACTTATGTCACTTCCGCAGATAGAATCCGTCCCAGACCGACGGTCCCAAATCCTTGACGCCGCCCTCGTGTGCTTCGCCAGACGTGGCTTCCACCAAACCAGCATGCACGACATCAGTGCTGAGGCGGGCATCAGCGTTGGCTTGATCTATCGCTACTTTGAAAACAAAGAGGCGGTCATTTCCGCGATGGCTGATCGCCATAAAAAAGAGATCAGCCAAATGTTGGACCGCGCGCGGCAGGCGCCGACGCTGCTTGAGTCGCTCGAGATTTTGTTCACCGCCCATTGCTGCGAGAATGAGCCGCGAGTTATCTCTGCGTTCGTGGTCGATCTTTACGCCGAAGCTTCGCGCAATCTGCACCTGGCCGATCTGGTGCGCGACGTTTTGCGAACAGCGATGGATGGCGTAACCGAACTGATTGCGCGGGCGCCCGAAACCGAAAACGCTACGCACGGCCTTTCTCCAACCGAACTGGCAGAATTAATTTTCGCCGTTGCGCGCGGAATGTTGATGTTCGATGTCCTGCGCCCGCAGGAGATGACTGCGGCGGAACGCCGTGCGCTTCAACTAGAAGTCACGCGCAAACTCTGGCGCGTGCTATTCAAATCCGAAGCCGAACCAGCCTATGCATGACGTGGCCAGAACCGTCCAGGTCAAACAAAGTATGAAAACGACGCGCAGAGCAGTCGGCCTCGCCATCGCTGGCGTTGTCGCACTTGTAATTTTGCTCGCGGGCATCAAGGCGATGCAAATCGCGAAAGTGATGAGAAGCCCGCAAATGATGCCTGCGACAACCGTCACTAGCACTGAAGTGAAAGAAGAGGATTGGGCGCCGATACTTTCCTCTGTTGGTTCGGTCAGTGCTGTCCAGGGTGCGATCGTAGCGGCGGAGCTTGGCGGCACCGTGAGTGAGATCGCCTTCGAAAATGGTGGAGAAGCAAAGAAAGGCGACATCCTCGTAAAACTGGATACTTCCTCCGAAGAAGCGCAGCTGCGAACGGCGGAGGCAGAGCGAGAGTTGGCGCGCGCCGATTTGGAGCGGGCGCGCGATTTGGCAGCACGTAAAGTGATTTCGAAAGCCGAAATTGACGCGGCGGAATCGAAATTCAAACAGAAGGAGGGCGCAGCGGACAATTTGCGTGCGATGATTTCGAAGAAACAGGTGCGCGCGCCGTTCGACGGACAACTTGGTATTCGTCAAGTGAACGTTGGGCAAATGATAAACGCCGGTCAACAGGTCGTTCCGCTTGCATCGCTTGATCCGGTGTATGTGGATTTCGCATTGCCGGAGCAACACCTGCCGCGAGTTTCTCAAAATTTGGAGATACGCGTACGCGCTGATGCGCTGCCTGGGCGCGAGTTCAAAGGAAAGCTCACCGCCATCAATTCAATGGTGGACGTCGCGACGCGCAATTTGCCGTTGCAGGCGACATTGCAAAATCCTGACCACGCGCTGCGTCCCGGCATGTTTGCAAAAGTGAATGTGGTGTTGCCGGTGAAAAAATCTGTACTGGCCATTCCGGCAACGGCCATTTCGTATGCGCCTTATGGCGACTCGGTTTTTGTCATCGAAAAGAAAAAGGATCCGAAGAGCGGCCGCGAGTCACAGGTGCTGCGTCAGCAGTTTATTCGCACGGGCGAAACACGCGGGGATTTTGTGACAGTGACGAACGGTTTGAAAGCTGGTGAGGTAATCGTGAGCTCCGGCGTTTTCAAATT
>QHOF01000031.1:0-7099 GCA_003219335.1 Verrucomicrobiota bacterium
AGCGCCACATCCAATACAGGCGGCTGCATCCATCGCCAAATCTGCGGTCTGCTTGGATACAAGAATGGCGTTTGCCTCAGGGGCGCTGCCGGCAGAAACAGAGATGTAACCGCCAGCCTGGATAATCCTATCCAACGCGCTACGGTCCACAATCAAATCCCGAACCACGGGAAATGCGTCGGACCGCCACGGCTCGATATAGATCGTCTCCCGATCTCTGAAGTGCCGCATGTGGAGCTGGCAAGTAGCAGTGGCTCGTTGCGGACCATGAGCAATGCCATTGATCATCATGCCGCATGAACCACAAATCCCTTCGCGGCAATCGTGGTCAAAGGCGATCGGATCTTCTCCTTTAGCGATGAGTCTCCAGTTAACCACGTCCAGCATTTCCAAGAAGGACATGTCAGGACTGATGGTTTCGGCATCGTACCTCACCATCCTTCCCTCCGAACGAGCGTTCTTTTGTCGCCACACGTAAAGGGTCAGATTCATCACTTGTAGCTCCGCGGTGCCAAATGCACGTTTTCAAAGGTGAGCGGTTCCTTATGCAGCCGTGGCAATTCGCTATTGCGCGCGTACTTCCAGGCTGAGACATAACAATAGTGCTCGTCGTTACGTTGCGGTTCTCCGTCGGCTGTTTGGAACTCCTCACGGAAATGACAGCCACAGGACTCGGCGCGTTCAAGGGCGTCGTAGCACATCAGTTCAGCCAGCTCGAGAAAATCAGCCACCCGCCCCGCTTTTTCCAGAACCTGGTTCAATTCTTCACCGCCTCCGACAATACTGGCATTTCTCCAAAACTCCTGGCGAATTTCAGGTATCTTCTGCACGGCGTACTTCAGCCCCTGCTCATTGCGAACCATGCCGCAGTGATCCCATAAGAGCTTTCCCAGTTCCTGATGGAACGAGTCCACTGTACGATTGCCCCCAATATCCAGGAGTTTCTTGACCCGAAGAGAGACCTCTGTTTCCATCTGGCGGAAAGCAGGGTGGGTTATATCTGCTCTCTCGATCTCAGTCGTCGCTAAATAGTCGTTGATGGTGTGGGGGATAACAAAGTAGCCATCCGCCAGGCCTTGCATGAGAGCGCTTGCCCCGAGGCGATTCGCGCCATGATCGGAGAAGTTGGCCTCACCGATCACGAAAAGCCCGGCAATCGTACTCATGAGGTTGTAATCGACCCACAGACCTCCCATCGTATAATGGACGGCGGGATAAATTCGCATGGGTACCTGGTAGGGGTTCTCCGCTGTGATCCTCTCGTACATTTCAAAAAGGTTTCCATATTTCTCACGGACCACATCGGCCCCCAGACATTTGATTGCGTCGGTGAAGTCAAGGAAAACTCCGAGGCCGCTGTCTCCCACCCCGCGCCCCTCATCGCAGACCTCTTTTGCAGCCCGCGAAGCCACATCGCGAGGTACGAGATTGCCGAAACTCGGATATTTGCGCTCTAGATAGTAGTCGCGCTCGACTTCAGGAATCTCGCGCGGAGGACGCTGGTCTCCCTTTTTCTGCGGAACCCAGATTCGCCCGTCATTGCGCAGTGATTCGCTCATTAATGTGAGCTTTGATTGGTAGTGGCCAGTGACCGGAATGCAGGTGGGGTGTATTTGCGTGAAGCACGGATTGGCGAAGGCGGCACCGCGCTTGTAGGCTCGCCAGATGGCAGTCGCATTGCTATTCTTAGCGTTGGTGGAAAGGTAATAAATATTGCCATACCCGCCGGTCGCAAGCACTATGGCCTCAGCCGCAAAGGGTTCGATCTTCCCCGTGATCAGGTTGCGCGCAATTATCCCGCGTGCCCTGCCTTCAATGACGACGAGGTCGAGCATCTCCATGCGCGGGAGCATAGTGACTTTGCCGAGATCTATCTGGCGCTCAAGGGCCTGGTAGGCTCCGAGCAAGAGCTGTTGCCCGGTTTGTCCCCTGGCATAAAAGGTACGCGAGACCTGGACACCACCGAAGGAGCGATTGTCGAGTAGGCCGCTGTACTCCCTGGCAAAGGGAACGCCCTGGGCGACAGACTGATCAATAATGTTCACACTGATCTGCGCTAGCCGATAGACATTCGCCTCGCGGGAGCGAAAACTCCCGCCTTTCACAGTGTCGTAAAAAAGTCGATAGATGCTATCTCCATCGTTGCGATAGTTTTTGGCAGCATTGATGCCGCCCTGGGCGGCAACGCTATGGGCTCGGCGCGGACTGTCTTGGTAACAAAAACACTGAACGTTGTAACCCAGCTCCGCCAGTGTGGCTGCCGCAGAAGCTCCGGCGAGACCCGATCCCAGTACAATAATCCTGTGTTTATGTCTGTTGGCAGGGCTAACCAGTTTCATCTCAAAGCGACGGTTGTCCCACTTTCTTTCGATGGGGCCTGACGGTGTTTTCGAGTTCAGTTCCATCTATCGATGCCTATGAGATAATGTTGAGCAACACTGCCACGGGGATAGAGATGAATCCGATGACAACCGCGAGCGTAACGCAGGTTGCGAGTTTCCGAATCAAACCATTATATTGTGGATGGTTCGCCCCGACAGATTGAAACATGCTGTAGACCCCATGATACATATGCAGGCCTAGAGCAAGCATCGCCACGATGTAGAAAACCGCCACGGGCCAAACGTGAAAACCCATGACTACATTGCGGTAGACGTCGCCCGGATGGAAATCAGGATGCACGGTGCCAGTGGTGAGGTGAAGTAGATGATAAATGATAAAGAAACCGATGATCGGGCCGCTCCATCTCATGGTGCGTGAAGCAAAGGTCGATGCGATCCCCCGCCAACGATAATAGCCTATGGGTCGGCTCTTTTGGCATCTCCATGCCAACTGATATGCCATGACAATGTGCAGCACCACAGCAACCATGAGAGCAATTCGCGCAGTCCAGAGCAAACCTCCATTCGACTTGAGAAACGCTGCATATGTGTTTAGCCTTGCCGGACCCTCGAATGCGAGCAAGTTGCCTAGCATATGCAGAGCCACGTAGGCGAAGCCAATAAATCCGGTTGCGGCGACGATAATTTTTTTCCCCACTGTGGATCTGTAGAAGGAGACTTCCCAGCTCAACGGTGTTCTTCGCACAGGTAAGGTACCCTCGATTGGCGGCAAGATTGATGTCTTGTTCTGTGAATTCATTGCACATCCAGTCAACCAGAATCCTTCGCGACGAGACTGGTCGGGTTCTCCATCAGTTTTTTGAATTCCTGCAAAAATCGCCCGGCCTGGGCACCATCGACGACGCGATGATCCACAGACAGAGTGACCGTCATCATTGGTGCCACTCCTAGCGCGCCATCAACGGCGACGGGTCGCTGGGTCACTCCACCGGCAGCTAGGATCGCCGCTTCCGGCGGATTGATGATGGCGCTGAATTCATCTACGCCGAACATGCCCAGGTTCGAAACCGTAAAAGTGCCGAAACCAAGATCACCGGCCTGCAATTTGTTTTTGCGCGCCCGTTCGCTCAACGCCTTCGACTCAATCGCAATAGCTTTAAGACTTTTCTTGTTCGCCTCGCGCAAGACCGGCGTGATCAGCCCATCCTCCAGAGCCACTGCTATCCCGACGTTGATCTGTGGATGCATTTCTAAACTGTCATTCCGATAGGATGCGTTGAAGCTCGGAAACTTTGTGAGAGTCTGGGCCGCGGCAGCGATGATTAGATCGTTTACGGAGATTTTCTCTGAGTCCAAACACTCGTGGTTCAACTCATCGCGCAATTTCAATACCTGGGTCATATTAATCGCGACGGAAACGTAAAAGTGCGGGATTTTGGTCTTGCTTTCCGTCATGTGCCTCGCGATTGCCTGGCGCATGTGACTCAACGGAATCTTATTCGGAGTGACGGTACTCCGGATCGTTGTTGTCATCGCCCCTTCGATATCGCGTTCCACGATGCGGCCTCCCGGCCCAGTGCCTTTAATCTCTGCCAAATCGATCCCCGCCTTTTCAGCCATCTTGCGGGCGAGAGGGGAGGCTTTGATCCGTGCTTCGGTGTGGCCCCGCGAAAGAGAAGCCCGCTCGGCCGAAAGCGGCGGCATTGGAGGCCGGGCTGGTGGCGCAGGCGCCGCAACCTGAGGTAGGCTTTCACCCTTTTCTCCAATGATGCCGATCAACGTCCCTACCGGAACAGTCTGGTCTTCGGACACAATTATTTTCTGCAAGATGCCGGTCGCTGGTGCGTCAATTTCAACCACAGCCTTGTCCGTTTCTATCTCGGCAAGAGTTTGACCTTTGTCGATACGCTCGCCTTCTTTTATTAGCCAGCGAGCGAGTTTCCCCTCGGTCATATCAAACCCTAAAGAGGGCATAATCACATTTGTAGCCATCGATCGCTTACACGCGAGTAGATTGGGAGAATAAGCGTCCGATCGTAGATTCATTCCTCTTCATGCAAACATCCCTTTGATTTTTCCAACGACCTGTTCTTGCGTAGGAAACATGAGGGCTTCGAGGTTCTTGGCGTACGGCATAGGCACTTCGACCTGACCTAGACGTTCGACGGGCATGTCCAATTCGTCGAACAGGTCATGGCTGACCCGCGCGGCAATTTCTGCTCCCATACCGCAGGTGACCCAATCTTCCTCGAGAACAACCATGCGATGGGTCTTCTTCACTGATTCATACACGGGGGCCATATCGAGGGGACGCAATGTGCGCAGATCAATGACCTCGCACTCGATCCCGTCCTGCGATAATTGTTCTGCCGCAGTCAATGCGACATGCAGCATACGAGAATAGGTCACAATCGTGATATTCTGGCCTGCGCGCTTGAGGTCCGATACACCGATTGGCAAGATGTACTCTTCATCCGTCACCTCGCCCCTCACACCGTACAGTCGGGCGTGTTCGATGAACATCACCGGATTCTCTGATCGGATGGCCGTCTTCAACAGTCCCTTTGCATCGTAGGGTGTCGCGGGCATAACAACGATCAGCCCCGGCAAACTGGCGAACCATGCCTCGAAGGTTTGGGAATGAGTTGCGGCTAATTGCCCCCACCCCGCCGGCGTCCGAATGACCAGGGGCACCTTAGCCTGGCCGCCGAACATGTAATGAATTTTTGCTGCGTTGTTGACGATCTGGTCCATCGCCACCAAAGTAAAATTGATCGTCATCACTTCTGCAACGGGCCGCAATCCACCCATCGCTGCACCCACGGCCGTCCCGACAATGGCACTTTCAGCGATTGGCGTGTCTTTTACCCGCCGATCACCGAACTCCTGATGCAGTCCGCGCGTAACCGCATAAGTTCCGCCCCACACGCCAACCTCTTCACCAAGAATCAAGACGCGCTCGTCGCGGTGCATTTCTTCGCGCAATGCTTCGCGAATGGCGTCGCGGTAACTTTTCTGAGCCATAGTTGCTTCTCCGCCAGCTACTCCGCGATCAGGACGTCGGCATACAAGTCGCGCGGTTCAGGTAGTGGGCTCGTCTCCGCGAATCGAACGGCCTCGTCTAGTTCAACTTCGATCTGGCTCACGATCTGTTTCAGATCAGCTTCCGTGGCAAGACCACGGCTCAGCATGCGTTGTTGGCAACGCATGATCGGGTCAGATCCTTTCGCGGCTTCCACTTCTGCTTTTGTCCGATAACGCTGCGGATCACCCATCGAGTGGCCGCGATAGCGATACGTCACCGCCTCGATGAATTGTGGGCCGCCACCACTCCGCGCCCTGTCAGCAACCTCGCGAACGGCGTCTCGCACCTCCACGACATCGTTACCATCGATCTGTAATGCTGGCATGTTAAAAACGCAGGCTTTCTTGTAGAGATCTGTCAGCGCTGATGAACGCGCGACGGCGGTACCCATTCCATAGTGGTTGTTCTCAACGATGACGACAAGAGGTAACTTCCATACCGCTGCTATATTGAGACCAGTGTAAAACGCACCCGTGTTGGTCGCTCCGTCGCCGAAGAAGCAGGCAACGATACGCGGCTCTTTGTTGTACTGGACGGCCAGCGCCAGGCCGACAGCGAGAGGAATATGGCCGCCGACAACGGCATAACCGCCCCAGAGCCGGCGTTTCAAATCGGCCATGTGCATCGATCCTCCCTTGCCTTTGCTTAGGCCCGTGGACTTCCCGTATAGTTCGGCCATTACCCGTTTGGGATCGACACCGCGTGCTAACACATAACCGTGATCGCGATAATGCGTGACTACGTCGTCGTCCTCGTGGAGTGCAGCTAGAGCACCAACCGCAATCGCCTCTTCGCCAATATAAAGATGTAAGAATCCGCCAATTTTACCTTGTCCATAGGCTTCCTCAGCGCGTTCCTCAAATCGCCGGATTAAACTCATCTTTTTAAACCAGTCAAGCGCCTCAACCGCGGTCAAACCTGATTTCGTCTTCTCTGACTCGGGGACATTTACCCCTAATCCCGCAGCCATAGGATTCGCCTCAAACTCGTTCTCTGATGCCGTTCATTGTGTTTTTTATTGCTCTCTGTTTATCTAGACTTGAATCGCTTGCCCCATCGAATCTAGTGCGACTTCTGCGATCACTTCGGTTAGCGTGGGATGAGCGTGCACGGCGTGCGCCAGGTCCATTGGCGTCAGTTCCGCTGATTTCGCCAGGCTCAATTCTCCAGTAAGCTCGGTGACGTCAGGCCCGATCACGTGTGCACCCAAAATCTCACCGCGCTTCTTGTCCACGATGAATTTCACAAAGCCCTCGGATTCGTTAATGGCAAGGGCCTTGCCATTCGCGCGGAAAGGAAATTTACCGATGTATATTTCGCGTCCAGTTTCGCGCGCCTGCGTTTCGGTGAGACCCAGGCTGGCGACCTGCGGCCGCGTATAGGTGCAACGCGGAATATTGTTATAATCGAGCGGATGCGGTTCTTTTCCTGCAATCGTTTCCACCGCGACGACGCCTTGAGCCGAGGCGACATGAGCAAGCGGTAACTTCATTGTCACATCGCCGATGGCATAGATTCCCAACACGTTTGTCCTACCATAATCGTTCACCTTAATTGCGCCGCGTTCCAGCTCCACGCCTAGCCTTTCCAAGCCCAGGTTCTCTACGTTCGGCTGAACCCCCACGGCCATCAAGAGTCGTTGGGCATGGATCCTTTCCATCTCGCCGTTTGT
>QHOF01000031.1:7110-9088 GCA_003219335.1 Verrucomicrobiota bacterium
ATATCTCAAGTTGAATCCTGTCGCCGAGTCGTTTCGCCTGGACGACCTTTGCACTGACACGGAATTTTACCCCGGCTTTCTTCATTGCCTTTTCAAATTCGAGAGAAACTTCCTCATCCTCTTTCGGCAAGAGATGCGGAAGCATTTCAATCACAGTCACATCTGCTCCATAAGAACGATAGATTGTCGCAAATTCCATCCCGACAGCGCTTGCCCCTACTATCACAACAGGGTTCGGCACCTCGCTTAGCTCTAACGCCTCTCGCGACGAGATCACTTGCTTCCCGTCGATCGTCAAACCAGAGAGGGAACGTCTCCGTGCGCCAGTGGCGATGATGATATTTTTCGCTGTCAAAACCCGCCCGTCGGGTTTAACCTCCACGCGGTTGGGCGTGGTCAAGGTCGCCTCGCCTTTGATCACCTCGATCTTGTTTTTTTTCATCAGGAACTCGACACCTTTGACGAGCTTGTTAACAATGGTGCGGCTACGCACAATTGCCGCACCGAAATCGACAGAAAATGATTGGATCTGGACTCCAAAATCGCTCGCATGCTGAAGAATTTCAACGACGCTGGCACTTTTCAGTAGTGACTTGGATGGGATACAACCCCAATTCAGGCAGACACCGCCCAGTCTATCCCGTTCCACGATAACAACACGGAGTCCTAGCTGCGCAGCACGGATTGCAGCAACGTAGCCACCCGGGCCAGCACCAATGATTATCAGATCGAATTCGGAAATAGACATAGAGTCACCATCCAGACCTTGGAGCGCACGACGAGACCTATCCACTTTCCGGTCCGACGGTCCCCGGTGCGCCTTTTAGACCCGTCGACGATTCAACACCTGTAACTTCGCAGCTAACTCTTAACGCAATAGGAATGCCGAGAAAGCGAAAAATTTCGGATCAGCAAATCAATGTTTTCTAGTGAAACGACGGAAGGGAGAACATAGAGATTGTGGCGAAAATGTGCGGCAATTGGGGCTTTATGGTAATAGCGACCGTAAGCTGAAAAGCCACGGGTCCTGTCTTTTAATATTTGTTTCGAGTAAAAAGTCCACGTCCCTCGTACAAAACCGAAGAGAATTTTCACGCTCACAAAAGTGGCTTGGTCTTTCCGGTACAAGTAACCACGCTAAATATTTCTGCGCTTTGTGACCCCTGGAAGATGTGTGAACGCCGAAAGATCCGTAAGCGAGGCAACTAACTCTAAAGGGAGGGTTGTGGAATACCATGGTCATGGTTTTCAAGGTCAAGAGAACAATGTCAAGCGTTGTCGAACGGCGCAAGTGTATCTAATATAGAAAAACCTTTACGCGAAGTATCTAAAGGATCGCCTCTTGGTGCCGACTGAATGGCGACGAAGTAGAAAGCCTGGGTATTCCTCATGCCTCGCGATCTCCGATCCTTCCTCATTTGCTCGGATGCGATTGGCTGAACATGAATGTTTTGATTTATTTCTCGTTGTAGTCTTGTTGCTGTTTCTCGGCATAAAGATTGCGCGGAAAAAGTCTTACAGAGTAAGTTGACCGATCGGCTGCGGAATCAGTTGACACCCAGAAAGGAGGGCTTATGTTCATTGAGACCTATTACGATGAGAGATCTGGACTTCCCGCTGGCTCAGGCGAGAAGGGCATTCCCTATCCCGAGCTGGTGGGGGAAGAGTTGAGCCTCTGGCAAAAATACCTGCCAGTAAGGACAGAGTTAGAAAATGTACCCTTCTGGCTCCATGACAACATGCCTCTCCTTGTCAGTGAGCAGTTAGAGAAGGCGCGCAGCATGAGCGCTACTTTTCTATCGCACGCTGGGCGACGCGAAGCTCACGCTTGGGCGGGTAAAAAAAAGACTGCGGGTGGAAAAATGGTTGTTCAGGCTGCTCCCAGTGGCAATGGTCTTGATTTTCTTAGTTGGGACATTGGCTCTGATTGCGTACGCCGGCCGTTGTCCTGAATTGGCTCAGAAAGCTTTATCTCATG
>QHOF01000031.1:9211-13459 GCA_003219335.1 Verrucomicrobiota bacterium
ATCGAAGGCCGGGCGTACCGCGTTAGAGTCCGGCGCCAGACAAGCACTACACATCAATTCCTAATCTTGAAGGGCGGGCAGTTAAAACCTGTTGCATGTCCGCGGGGCTGGATGACTCCAGATGGCTATCGGCGCTACCTTAAACCGACACTCGCAAAAATGCGCCAGCGCTTACGGGCAAGAACCATGAAAAAGAAGATCAGGTGAATCGCTCCATTCAGCGAGCCGCGCGATCTCCTTCGCGGTAGAACATTTTGCGGCGAAGCCAAAGGATACCCCGACATCACCGAAGGACAACAACGCCACGGCTAGCACTCTTTTTTGCCCCACTCGGTTCTTCCATTAAGACTGACACCTGTATTCCAGGCCTAATCTCATTTTTGCGGGTCCCGAGCACAGTGATTTTCTTGGAATACAATTGGCGGTCTCGACACACACAATCTCTCTCAAATCATAATCCGCTAAGTTTTGTATCTGTGTCATTACGCTCCCCCGGCACGAGCTGATCGAAACGCGGACGTGGCAGGCCTGCGCGCGGTGGCTTTTTACCTGACCGCTTATTTCGTGACCACCTTGACTGCCTTTGGGATTGTGACGGTACTGTCCGGGTACGAGAGAGATGCCGATGCACTCGTTGATTATCAGAGTTTGTTCTGGCGTCGCCCGTTGTTGGCTGGGATCTTTACAGCGACTTTGCTTTCACTGGCCGGCATTCCATTGACGGCGGGGTTCGTCGGAAAGTTCTACCTTGTGGCTGCTGGCATTGAGTCTGCCTTGTGGTTACTCGTTATAATGCTCGTAGCGAACAGCGCCATTGGGTTATTTTATTATCTGCGCGTCGTTGCCGTTATGTATATGCGCTTGCCTGAAGGGGACGAAATTGTGGTTCCCGTATCATCGGTATCATTAGCCGGACGCGCGGCTCTGGCTGTGCTGGCATTGTCCCTGATTTGGCTCGGGGTCTATCCGGCTCCGGTTATAGACATGATTCGGAAAGCGATTGCCGCCGTGACCTAAACAATTTTCGGATGAACCGGAAGTATCTCTTGCTGTGTAAGGCTTGAAGCCTCAAAACCCCGCATCTCAAAAATTCCTGGACAATCATAGGGCTTACTCGACGACCCATAAGGTGAATCCCTGACCTTTCCGAACCACCTCGTCGGCGACGTGATGGTGGAACATCTCCCGCAGCCAAGAAAATGATTCTCTTCCCACCACAATAGTGCGACAGTCGTTCAATCGTCCCACTTCGAGGATGTCATCGGGCAAATCACTTCTATTTACCGATGTCCAAAATTCCGTCTCTATAGCCTCGGCTGACATCCCCGCCTTTTTGAGTATAGACTTCGCTCTTTCCATTGCTGGCCATGCTTCGCTCTCGGATCCTGCAATCAATGGCTCCTGTTTTTCTATGAGTTCTCTCTCGAGCTTCACTTCTTCATGGCCATTTTCTGCCCCGCCGAATTCTCTGAGTTCAGGAGGCAGGGGGTCAAGCACATGGAGCAGCCGTGCTACGAAACCTCGCTTCCTCCCGATTATGCTTCCGACATATCTAACTGCTCGGGTTGAGGCCTCAGAATCGTCGACTGCAACAAGGATTCTTTTGTTCGAATACATGGAGTCACTCCGTTCGAAAATGCTCGGTCCTATCTGGCTTATTCCGCAAGAATGATGCCGGAAGAAAGAAACCCTTGAGGCAGAAGAGTCGCGCGGTGGTGGTAAGAGTTTTTTTCATTTAACGGACGCGCCGGCGAAACTCTGAGAAAACGCATGAGCCTTCCTACAGTGCTGGCATGACGCTTGCGCTTCATCCTCTTTGAAGGCGTTTTTTTATAATCGCGTGTCGAAAACCTCACGCAGGATCGATTTCTGCCCAAGCAAGATGTTTGATTAACAGTGTCATCCGCCCAGAGTTGCGGGGGAGTGTAATCGTCCTGATCCGTGAGACCTTATCTATTCAGAAGGATGTCTCATTTTTCGGCAAAAGGAGTCTGATATGGGGACGTTGATTATCATTCTTTTCGTCTTTTTTGTGGGGCTGACTGCCTGTACAAGTCCTGAGGCAACACGCATGCGGGGCGGAGGTCCGGGGGCCGATGTGGGGAACCGATCTCAGATAGTGCTAATGCATGAAGGGTCGCGACCCTATGCAGGCACACCCCAAATCATCCCTTTCAAACATGCACCCCTCGAATCTGCCCGGCAAGCCGACCTGCTCAGCCGGAAACAATGACGTTAGTTAAAGCTCAGCTGCGCTGGGGGTCCGCGGCTGGCCCAAGGACGCGAGAAAGATTGCATGCTGTATTCACTAGACAGACATGGCTGAATGCCTGCGGGGCCCCGCCCGTAATGCCACAATTTGAGAATTATTCATGGGAGATTTTTCTCTCGTTCGAAGAGAGTGAGTCGGATTCAATGAAAATGTGTTTAACGTCTCGGTGATGCCTGCGAATAATGTCTTCGATCACATCCACACTCTCTTCCACCTCCGCGGCAGACAGATCTTTGCGGAACCGCAGATCCATCGCGAGCAGGATTGTGTGCAGGCCAAAATGCATCGTCAGCGCTTTCTTCACGGTTTCTACCCGCGGATCGGATTCGGCCAAACGCCGGATACTATTCAGCGTTTCAGGATCCGCGGACTCGCCGACAAGAAGCCCTTTGCTCTGATGTGCGAGTAGTACGGCGACGACCGCAAGGATGGTGCCGATAAATAGATGCCGCGGCTATCGAAATAGGGATTATCGAGCGTATGCGACAGGAAAACGCCAGCAAACGCTATGGCAGCGTAGATTGCTGTATGAGATTCAGCTGCCATAGAGGACCGGTTCTCACTTTCGAGTTCTTAGGGGTTCGTGGCGACTTACCCAGATTGCTAACCGACTTCACCAACGGCGATCAAAAACTTACGCTGCTTCATCACCTTGACGAACCATAGCCATCGGAAGCTTTTGGCAGAGACATCATGTGTCTTCTTACTTGCTGTGCTCCTGCGGGTTACTGAGAGTACTCTCCACCGTCTCCAGCAAACTCTCGGCAGTAAAAGGTTTGGATAAAAGAGGCACGCCAATTTTTTGGGAGATCTTCCGTAATGAGTCGTCCGCAAAGGCGGAGATGAGAATGATTTTGGTTCCGGGTCTGTCCCTTTTCAGACCCTCAGCAAGTTCCGTCCCCAGGAATAAGGGCATCCGAACATCGAAAACAAAGAGGTCATACGGTTGTCGGCGAGACATCTCGTACCCTTCAAGGCTGTCCGTTGTCCAAGACACCTCGGCCCCTTTCCGTTCCAGTATCTCAGCCAGAAGCCGGCAGAAACTCTCATCGTCATCTACAATCAGAACGTTCATTATTTCAGCGCTTTGCCTACTGCTTATGTGAGCAAAAAATATGCCCACAATAGCTCTATCAAAAACAGCTAGTTTCTCTTCTTTGTACTTGGCGGAGCAAGCCATGTGTGGCGAACTTGCGGCAGGAGAGGAACTATGGCTCATGTTTCCATAGAGTATGGCTCGATTTTGTAACGCACGAGCATACGGTATAGCGAGCGCCGATCCATATCGAGGATTTTTGCAGCGCGGGAGATATTCCCCTGTGTCAGGCCGAGGACGTGAACGAGATAGCGTTTTTTAACCTCATCCATCGTAGGAGTGCCGGGGAAAACAAATTCTTCCTCTTGCTCACGGCGGCGAGAGAAACCTGATGCTTTACCCTCCCGCACCTCGACTGGCAAGTCTTCCGGCGTCAGCATGGGTTGACGAGAGAGGGCTATAGCCTGATCAATAACATTCTCCAGCTCCCGGACATTCCCTGGCCAAGGATAAGCACATAGGAGCTTCATTGCCTCGTTCGAGATGCTGGTGACAGGTTTACCCATATCGCGACTATAGCGCCTGAGGAAGTGCTCCGCCAAAGACGGAATATCTTCCGGTCTCTCGCGTATGGGCGGAAGATAGATAGAAACCACTTTCAATCGGTAGTATAAGTCCTCACGAAGGGCGCCTTTACTAACCAATTGTTCCAATTCTTTGTTGCTAGCGGCCACCACCCGGACATCGACCTTTATCGACTTCGGCGCGCCAACCCGTCTCACTTCGTGTTCTTGTAGGACGCGCAAAAGCTTGGCCTGTAAGTTGAGGTTAATGTCATTGATCTCGTCAAGAAAGCAAGTCCCCCCTTCAGCTTCTTCAAATACTCCTTTTTTATCGCTCACAGCTCCGGTAAATGCACCGCGCACATGGCCGAATAATT
>QHOF01000031.1:13477-15486 GCA_003219335.1 Verrucomicrobiota bacterium
TGTGTGGCCCTGGAACTGTGCTCGTGTATTGCCCGAGCGATCAACTCTTTTCCAGTGCCGCTCTCCCCGAGGATCAGGACCGTGCTTTTCGCTGGCGCGACCCTAGCGATGGTCTTGTACACTTCCACCATGGCCGAACTTCTCCCGATGACCGCGCCGAATTGATCACCTTCCTCAAGTTCTTCTGAGCCTTCTCTCCTCGATGCCTGCAGCTTCGGCTGCGCCAGAGCTCTTGCGACGGTCTTTTTGAGCTCTTCGAAATTCATGGGCTTTGAGATGAAATCGAAGGCTCCTTCATGAATGGCCTCTACAGCGGTTTCCATTGACCCGAAAGCGGTCATGACCAAAATCGGCAAGTACGGATACTCTTTTCGGACCGCGCGTGTGACTTCGAGGCCGGTCATCCCCGGCATTCGCACGTCAACAAGTAGCAGGTCATGGAGTCTCTCCCGCAGCCGCGCAAGCGCGTCGGCACCGGTCTGCACCTGATCCACCCGGTACCCCTCTCGTTCCAGCACCTCGGCAAAGAGCTCGCAACTCGACTCGTCATCGTCTGTAATCAAAATACGCGCCATTACTCTCTAACCTCCGCTGAAGCAGGCTGAGCCACCGTATCATCTATCGGCAGAAAGACCCGTACGCAGGTCCCCTCGCCCAGCTTGCTCGTAATCTGGATAGTACCTCCGTGACTCTTGACGATCTCCTGGCAGACTGCCAACCCCAGGCCAGTCCCTTTCCCTGACTCCTTGGTCGTCAGAAAAAGGTCAAAAACCTCGGGCAGCATCTCGGGTGGAATGCCCGCCCCGGTGTCCGTGACCTCGATCACAACTCCTTCCTTACTCGTTTCTGGAGATTCGGCGGCCGCTCTCGTGGTAATTGTCACCGTTCCTCCGTCTTTCAGGGCGTCAACCGCATTATTAAGCAGGTTGATCAATACGCGCTGTAGCGACCCACGGTTCGCCGGTAACGGAGCCAAAGATTCTGCCAGAGTGGTATTCACCTCTAACTCATGTTGTTCAAAAACAGGCTTGAGCAGCTCCAGGGTCTCTAAAACCAATTCATTTACGTTGACCTGAGAGCGCGCAGGTTGTGAGATCCTCGTGCGAGAGAGATAGTATTGAACAGTGTTCACCATGCGCTGTATCTGTTTCTGGATGGTTTTTAGACGACGGCGGCCGCCTTCCGTCAGCTCTTCCTCACCCAGGAACTGGCTGTGGCCGAGCATGGTGTTTAATGGGGTCCCCAGTTCGTGGGCAATCATTCCGGTTACGCGTCCCAGTGCGACCAGAGGCTCCACCTGTCCCTTTTCTTTCTGGAGACGCCAGAGTTCCTCATTCCGCTCGACCAACTCTCGGGTTACTTGAGCCACGCGGGTCTCCGCCTCTTTGCGCTCGAGGTACGACATCAACATTTCAGCAAGAGAGTTGATGAGACTTCTCTCTTCGGCCAGAAACGGACCTTCCACTTCGTCCGGCCTCTCCTCCAGGTACACAATTTCAACCGCTCCGTGTTTGCCGTCGCGCGTTGTGAAAAGCGCGCACAGTTTCCACCGGATAGAAGAAAAGTTCGATATTCCGCGCCATCAAACATAACGCGAGCGGCGGCAACCTCTGGATAACGCCAAGCAGCAGGAAGAACGCCTGCAATCTCTTGCAGCAGTTCCAATCCGGTCTTCTGTTCAGTTTGGAGAAGACGCGCCATCCGGTGCAAGACGGTCAACTCTTTGACGCGCTCTCCGAGATCATGGAGAAGCCTTTGCTTTTGTGTCTCCGCTTGCTGGTGCGCATTGACCTCCTGCCTTAACTCTGTATTGGCTCTGGAAAGTTCTGTTGTGCGCTCCTGCACACGTGCTTCCAATTCGACATGAGCTTTCCGTAGTGCCTCCTCCGCCTGCTTCCGCTTCGTAATGTCGCGAATAATACCGCCGTAAAATGTACCTTGCCCGCTCTGCCAGGTGGCGACAGACAGCTCCAAGGGAAATTCCTGACCGTCTTTCCTCAATCCACGGA
>QHOF01000550.1:0-1926 GCA_003219335.1 Verrucomicrobiota bacterium
CCTCGTCGAACCACATCCGACCTCCGCCCGCACCGCAGCAGAAGATTTTCTTTCCACAGCGAGGCATTTCGCGATGCGAATATGATGGATTAAACCGTTCGTGCGATTCCAAGTGAGGATTTGCCGCTATCGGATCTTGGAATCACCTTCACTGGCTCTTCTTGAGATATTTGTCGGAAAACGCCTTAACAATCGGTAGCAACCTGGGATCTCCCAAGCCCACACTGTGTCCTCGTGGAGTTACCTCCAGGGTCATCTCCACCCCAGCCGCCTTGAGCGACACGGCTAATAACTCGCCTTGACTGGCTGGCACCATAAAGTCGTTCTCCCCGTGGATGATGAGAAAAGGCGGATCATCTTTCGAAACGTAAGTGATTGGGCTCGCCGCGATCGCCTTCGTTTTATTTTGCTCGGCCGGTCCGCCCAAAAACGCATCGATGTAAGATATGGCTTTAGGCCTTGTCCCAGTCGAGGGGTCCGATGCGTCGTGGTAGAGACCATCGCACACCGCTTTGCACGCGGCTCGAATAAGACATGTTATCTCCACTGCCCTCCAGCTCCTGTACTCCGCCAGAAGTGCCAAGGAGCGCAGAGAGATGTCCGCCCGCGGAATGTCCCCCGACGCTGATTCGGTCGGCATCGAAACTGTACTTGGCCGCGTTAGCCCGAAGCCATCGCACGGCCGCCTTGCAGTCTTCGATCTGCGCCGGAAAAGGCGCCTCGCCAGAAAGACGCAATTCGATGCTCGTCACCGCGTAACCATCGTTCACAAAACTGATAACCGGGATGTGTTGCTCTTTTCGGCCGTGGCTCCAGCCTCCAGCATTGATCCAAAGGATAACGGGGGATGGGCCGGAGGCGTTCTGAGGACGATAGAGGTCAAGCCTAAGCTCTCTACCGTTGATGCGTTTATAAACCAAATCTCGCTCGATGGCCGCATCAGCGATCTCCACAGAACGACGCCTCGCCAGGGCCGGTTGCGTTGTCGTACTGCACAGGGCAACCGCAAGGATGATGATGGCTAGCCATGCGTTGCGGCCAAACCTGAAACGAACCTGCTGATTTTTCTGCGTCATATTGCGGATGCAGTTGGGTTGGGTTCTGAAAAATCGGCTGTGAGCGATTTGAACGCAACGACTTTTTCCGGCAAAAGCGGCGCAGGAGTAGGGGCGGCATGATTGACGGATTGATGGCTGGACGTATTATCAAGAGCAGGGAGTGTGGCGAGCAAGGTATTTGGTGGGTGGCAACACGTAACGGATCTGTTACCGAGTTCTCCTTGCGCGGAGGTCTCACGGGTAAAGACTTAGAACGGATCTCATAAATCGTTCTGTCATTCTGAGCGCACCGAAGATAACTTCAGCACAGTCTCTTCGAGTTCGTTCAGGATAATAAAAGGGTCTAGGCAACAGCCCGAACATGAGAAATTATGAAAACAAATCACAGACAACTAATCGGTAAACTGGCAATAACATTCTCGATGTTTGGCAACAAATTGAAGCATTTCGCGCCCATCGCTGGGGCCGCGGCTTCGTTCTTATCCGCCACGGCGCTGCGAAGAACGCTTTCAGTGGGTCTCGGCCTCGCCGCATTGTTGGGCGTTTCCGCTACAGGCGCCACGAACGTGGCGTCAGAATGCCGTCCGGCCTGGAGCGAAACCCCCACGCCTCCTGGTTCCAATTCCTTCTACGCCGTCGTGGCGCTCGCGCAGGACGACGTCTGGGCGGTGGGGTCCCGTTACGATGGCATCGACGACCGGCCGCTGGCCGAGCACTTCGATGGTACGCAGTGGGTGACGATGACCATTCCGGCGCCCGGGATGGGCGCCGCTTATCTGCGCGGAGTTGGCGGGTCGTCTGGGACTGATGTGTGGGCGGCCGGTTACCAAACGACTCATTCAGGGACGATCAAGACTCTCGTTGAGCA
>QHOF01000550.1:1989-4720 GCA_003219335.1 Verrucomicrobiota bacterium
AACGATATCTGGGCCGCCGGTCACTACCTCGAGGGCGCCTTCTACCGGACGCTGGTGGAACACTGGGACGGGGCTTCGTGGACAATCGTCCAGACTCCCAACCCCGGCGAGGGGTCCAATGCACTGAATGGCATCGCGGTCCGCGGCCCTAACGACATTTACGCTGTGGGCTACCAATCGAATCTCTCAGGAACCGTGACCTCGACACTCGTGTTGCACTTCGACGGAACCAGTTGGAACGTCGTTCCGAGCCCCAACCCCGGCCAGCCTAGCTCGCTCGCCGCAGTTCTCGCAGCTCCGGACGGACAAACCTGGGCGGCGGGCTTTTATTATGATGGGACGCAAGGGCGAACGCTCTTGCTTCATGGAGACGACTCAGGCTTCGTCGCTGTGCCCGGCGAGGATTTTCCGGGCGAGGGTAACGTGCTGCTCGGGATCGCGGCCGCTGGCCCAGGCAATCTGTGTGGGCCTGCGGCTATCATTATCCGAATGGTACTTCGGACTATCAGGGTCTTATCGAACACTATGACGGCGAACAATGGAGTCGCGTCTCGAGCGCTCAAGGGGGTACCTACACCTACCTTGCCGGAATCACCGCTTGGCCACCCGGTGCGGGATGGGCAGTCGGCAACACCCTCACCACAACCATCGCTGAATCGGTGTGTGAGATCCAAGTCAACGATGTCGGGTTTATTCCCAGGACAGCTGGCGCGATCCTGGGAGACACCGTCGGCTGGAGCGTGACAGGCAGCGTCGCGCAGCGCCTGGTCGACGCATCCGGAATGACGCTGTTTGACTCTCAGTCTCGCGCCCCTGGGTCGTCGTTTCAGTTCAGTTTTAATTCCGCCGGCACATATCCTGTAAGCGATACCGCAAATGGTGCGACCTCAACTATCGCGATCCCGGTCGAAGCGCCCGCGAGTGGAAATGTAGATACGCCATTCCTGGTTACGTGGAGCGCCGCGTCGCCTGCGGACGGGTTCTTATTCGACGTGCAGATTCGAAGGCCGGGAGACAGACGTTTCCGCAGCTGGCGAGTGGGGCAGACGGGCACTGCCGCGAGCTTTGTTCCCACCGTGGCGGGTAATTACGCCTTTCGGGCCCGCCTGCGAAATTCGGTGAATGGCACGTTCTCCAACTGGTCGCCGCCCGCTGTCGTGATCGTTGGAAATCCCTAGAATGTGCGTTAGACGAGATACACGATGCATATCTTCGGATTTGCTTTCTCGTGTGGCTAAATCCGCGACCGTCGACCTCCGGTTTGTTTGCGGCTTCGACGCCTTAGGATAGTCCTTAAGTACTGGACGTCCGACGGCTAAGCAGCACCTCGGCGATGTCGAGCACCTTCACGTTTTCCCCTCCTTGCGTGCCCGCCATCCCGTCGGTCATCATGTTCAAACAAAACGGGCAGGCCGTGGCGAGCGTGCGCGCGCCGGTCGCGATGGCCTCCTGCGAACGCAAGACGGAAACGCGCTGCGACGGTGCCTCCTCAAACCACATCCGACCTCCGCCCGCGCCGCAGCAGAAAGTTTTTTTCCCGCAACGAGGCATTTCGCGATATCGCGCGTCGTTACTGGCGCCGATGACGGCTCGTGTCGCATCAATTTCCCCATTGACGCGAGCCAGGTAACATGGGTCGTGCAGAGTGATCGGCTCGCCGTTACTGCTGCCGTTGCTCAACCGTCCGGTCTCGATCAATTCTGCAAGCAATGTCGAGTGGTGTTGCACTTCGTACTGCCCGCCGAACTGTGGGTATTCATTCTTGAGCGTGTTGTAACAATGTGGGCACGGTGTCACGATCTTCGTCACATTGCGTCGGCTAAGCGTCTCGACATTGGTCCGTGCGCGCTGTTGGAAGAGGAACTCGTCGCCGATTCGGCGCGCAGGATCGCCGGTACAAGTTTCCTCTTTGCCGAGCACCGCAAAGTTCACTCCTGCCTCCTTGAGCAACTGCACCGTCGCACGCGCAACCTTTTGCGCGCGCGGATCAAATGACGCGGCGCAGCCGACCCAGAGCAGATATTCAAAACCCGGATTCGATTCGGCCGTCGGCACTTCGAGGCCCTCCGCCCAAGCCAGGCGTTCGGAGTTAGATCGCCCGTAGGGATTCGATTGGCTACCAATCTGTTGTAACGCTTTCGCTGGTGGCCCGGAAAGTTTTCCTTCTCCGATCAGATCGCGCCGCATGTCGCTGATCAGATCGACGTGCCCCCTGGCACATCGTGCAAGCCCAGAGCGTTTCATCATGAATCGTTCGATGCACATCCTCGCCGCCTAACGACATCAAATTTCGCAGATCGATCACGACAGCTTTCGGCGAAAGCGGTTTGCCGGTGGCGGTAGCTGGACACGCGTCTTCGCAGCGACCGCATTCCATGCAGGAATCAAGGCTGAGTAGCTGTTGACGGTTGAAATCCGCAAGCTCGTGGACTCCCGTGCGACCCGTCTGCTCGACCTCTTCCATCTTCAACGGCACGAGCGTGCCCATCGGCCGTTCGGGACGGACGGCAATGTTGAGCGGGCCAGTGATTACGTGGAGAAACCGATTCACCGGAATCGTAGCGAAGAACGCCGCCACCAGAACCGCGTGCAACCACCAAGCCGCCAGGTGCATCGTCTGGGCGCTGCCCACGTCGATACCGCGCAACAAGGTGGTATCGATTAACCAGCCGACAGTTGACCAGTACGCTATCGGCGGCTGCACCTGCGTGTAATGCATGCGCAACGCTTC
>QHOF01000036.1 GCA_003219335.1 Verrucomicrobiota bacterium
GGTTAGCCTTTCGATGTATTACGCTGCTGGAATGTTTTTGAAGCGCCGGGAGATCACGTATTACCGCCCTGCAGCCTGGGCGGCTTCAGGACAGGCTCAATCACTATTTAGCTTTTCTCGTGAACTTCGTTCCGTCGTTTCCGTAGAAGAATAATAAAAGAACAAGACCTAAAACCATATGTGAACACCAGTATGGAATTTCGGCGCATGAAGTTATTGTCAGCAATCTCTGTCATGACGCTCGCCATGAGCGCCACGAATGCAGCATTGCTCGACGTTACGCCCGGCGGTTTTAGTGAACTCTATCCACCACAAGTGTTTTATTGGCTGCTAGGAACCCATCCACAGGTTGCTGGCGGCAACTTTTTTGATCCCGACCAGCCTAAGCTCTTCACCTGGTCGCCTTACGAGCCATTAGGCCAAGCTAATTTTACCGTTGCACGCACCAGCTACACCGGAGCATTCGTATCTTGGAATCTGGCCGGAACCGACTACGGCGCGCAGTTTGTCTTAGTGGAAGGAATACTTTATGAAGCGAACATTTACGCGAGCGACTCTTGGCAGGATATCTACGATTCTGGCTTTATTAACAATCGTTCGAGTCTTCAGGCCATCATCTTTTACGGACCCGCCCAGTTCTGTGTCCAAGGCGGACCAATGAAAACAGCGATAGAAAAACAGAGAATAAAAGATTGAACGCGCGCGGGTTGATCGTTTTGAAGTCATCCGCGAGAGCGACTGACGCGAAACAAACGACAACTAGGCAAATCGCAACGCTCCGAGGCGTTGGCGGCATGACGAGCAAACGCTAAGCGGAATTACAGCAAGATGTGAGGATAAAATTACACTATTCAGCTTTTCTCGTGAACTTCGTTCCGTCGTTTCCGTAGAACAAGGTGAGAAATGACAAGAAAACGCTGGATCAAACCGATGCTGAATACCGTGCCGATTTTTTTGGAGTGCACCTGTTACGCGGGCGCGGTTTGAGGGAAGAAATCGTAGGAAGCAACGACTGCGCTGGGGGCTTAACGGTGCCGATGGCGCTCGCTACGCGCTATGGCGGGGGCGTTGGGGGGATGCCATGCTCCGTTGTGGATGGCGAAGCGAAAAAGAATGCTTAGACACTGCGCGCGTCTAGCGTTAGATGCCCAGAGACGGTTAGCACGTTGAGTGTGATCTTACCGTCGCCGCCCAGCTTGTTCCATTCGCCGATCTGACTCGCCGCCGCGGTGAGGTCCCTGAAGTCTTTCGCAGTACGAACAGAAACGGATTTCACCTTTCGCGCTGAACATAGCGCAGCCTTCAACAGAGCGAACCGAGTTTCTCGGCTATCTTCTGCAAGCGTCGCACTGAGGACATCGGCCCCCCGTTGCGGACATTTGCGGACAGAGCGGTCGGAGAGGCCGCAATAGCATCGGCTTTATCTTGCTGAGATTTAACAAGCCATTTTTGGCCTGAACACCGCTTCATAGCTCGCTGGACAAATCGCTCTCGTTCATCCAAAGGCAGGTCTTGGGCCGCTTGTCTGGCCGCTGGGAGAATCCCAATTGCAACGGCGGCAGCTCTAAGGCCAGCCCAATCAACTTCTTGGCGTCTCAAAGCGTGTTTCGCAGGTGCTTGGCCGTTGTCGCGTTCGCTCATGTTCAACTGAGCAGTTGCCCCCTTTGGGAAGAAAGCAAGCATCCACATTTTCCGGGAACTTCATTCCGCCATTTCCGTAGAACACAGTGACGAATGAAAGCACCCGCCAGCCGGGGCGGCAATGCGCCGCGGGGGGTTCTGCAAGAAGCGAGTCAAAAACGAAAGCCGCCGATCAAAACGAAAGGCGCACGTTTTGATACTCTGGTCGCCCGTTATTATCCCGCCGTTTACTGCGTCGCTTCGCGACTGACCGATGATCCTCGCGAAGCCGTTTTGTTAACGCACGACGCGTTCAATAGCATGCGAAAGCACCTGCGGACTTGTTGCGATGAGAAGTTGTTTGCGTCAATCCTGATGTCCACTGTAATCCGGGGCCGGTCTTAACGCGGCTTGAGCCGAGGCGTGCACAATGTCGACTATCCGGCGAATTGCGGAGAAGAGATTTAAGCGAAAAGCAATCGGAATGCGATCTGCCAGCGCGCGCTGCTGCTTCCGCCCTCTAGGGGAATATCTGATGCTGCAAAAATATCTGGATCTTCGGTCTCCCGTTTTGCATACGGATCAACATGAACACGATCCGAACTATTGTTCGCGACGACAGTAAGGCGTCAGCAGGGTCCGTCGTCGCTTCTCTTCTGATTCTATCCAAGCGTTCGCGCTTTTGCGACGGCTTTTTCCAGTCAAAGCCGCGCCACCATTTAGCGGCAATTCTATCGTCATAGGAGACGATTTGGTCAAGGGTTCTGCCAAAGAAGCGCCCGTTACACGACCGAGACCCGGCTACGCGCAGTTCTACAGCCGATCACGTGACGTAATCATCCGCGTTTACGATGAAGCGGGCAACGTGATCCAAACGCACGAGCGCAAGGGCGAGTTCAAAGAGTGGTGAGCCGCTTCGTTTTCGGCTTGCTGTTGCTCGGACTCGACGCTAAAAGGACTTTCCGTGATTCCGCCTTTTTTCGGACGGTCGCCAGAGAAGCAAGCGGATTAGACGGAATAATTCCGTAAAATATTACGCAAAAATTCCATCCCATATCTCGTTAGGTCTCATGCGCGCGCTCTGCCTTTTCACTGTGGTCACCTTAGGCACACCGCAACTGCTAAGTGCAGGCGAGGACATGAAAAAGCTGATGGATGCGCTCTCCGGCCGCTGGGTGATCGCACAGCAGAACACTGACGGCACCGCGCGCGGCGAAGAAGCGTGGTACGCCGCCCTGGTGGCGCGCCTTTAATTGAAGAATACCGCGTCAAAGACTCTCGATGGCGAGATGTTGCTGATTACGCTGCTCTTTGGTGGGATGCTGCGAGCCACGGCTATTCCGGCATTTGGTGCGCAGATTTCACCGACGAACGTTGCACGCCCTTCAAGGCTGCCGGTTATGCGATCTCACACGCGATGAGGTGAATACGCGTTGAAAGAGCGATTTGGGAAAGCGAACGTTTGAACCAATGAGTATCTCGGCCGTATAACGCAGCATGGCAACCTACGTTCGACGAAATGGCGAGAAGCTCGGACCGTTTGACGACGCACAGCTGCTCTCTTCACTCCAGCAGGGAATGTTCTCTTACGACGATCTGGCACTACGCGACGGCTGGACGGATTGGAAGCCTTTGCGAACCTTGTTTGCTCCTCCTGGCACCGCGCCGCCCGTCGCACGACCCGCTGCCGAGACGGCAAGTACCTCAGCCGAACAAATGATGTGGTCGGGTAGACCGTCCCACTGGAATTTTCTCTTTTCCTGGCTGCTTGCGTTCCTGTTTGTCGGAGCCGACGCGTTTTGTGTTTGGATCTATTTCAACGGCGGCACCAGCCCACTGTTGCTCGCCCCCGGCGCGATCGGCATTCTCATTCTGCTCTACATTTACATCAGCAGAGCGCGGCAGCGCTATATTGTAACGAACCGCAAAGTAGAAATTCAGACGGGGCTAGTTGTTAAGAGCAGCAACGAAATTCGCGTGAAAGATATTCGAAGCATCAATGTAACCAAGCATGGCTTCGCCGGATTTATCGGCATCGGCAGCGTCGAGTTCTCCTCTGCGGCAACGGATCGAGCCGAAGTCATTTTCGTCAACATCGCCAACGCAGATCGCGTCCGGGACCTCGTCACAGATCTGCAAGAGAAGTAACCCCACGTTAAAATATCGCGAGCAAACCCGTATCCGGCCGTTAAACTTCACCACGAGCTTTCTACATTTCGAGCAGCTGCTTCAGGACGTGCATTCATAAAGTGGCACTTCTCCTGACTTCACGTTGGGCGTTGGGCGTTCGACGTTGAGCGTTGAGTGTTCTGCGCAGAAAGAAGCAAACGTTCGAACGCTCAACGTCGAACATCGAACCTCGAATCATTTTGCGAAATCGCGAATCTGTTACGGAATTTCGATTTCCCGAAGGCGAAATCGAAATCGATAGCTGGAGGGACTACGAACGCCTAACGAATGGCGCCTGACACGAACGCGTCGCGATCATCTTCCGCCGAAAAGCTTCCGGAACGATTTGAAGAAACGGCCCGGGAGCGATAGCGCTCTTTGCGGGAGAGCCGGCGCCTGTCCCGCGAACGGCCACGGCTGGCCACCGTGCACCTGGCACGCGGCCGTGGGCACCTTATCGGCAGGCAGATCGATGTCGTAAGCTGTCCCCTCCTCCATGCAACCTGTGGTAGCCAGCTGATTGGAAATCGAGCAGACCGTCGCGTGTTGGATTGGCATGGTTGGCTGGAACACCTCGGCTGGATAATGCCGGGACGCTTTATTCATCACCTGCGTCCAGACCGGCAATGCCAGAGCAGCGCCGTAGCCATGTGGGATAATTGTGGCCGGCTGATCGAATCCGACCCAGACGCCGCAGGTAAGCGTACTAGTATAACCCACGAACCAGGCGTCCTTGTAATCGTTGGTGGTGCCGGTCTTGCCTGCGGCCGGCAATCTGAATCCAAGTTCGCGCGCGCTGGCGGCAGTGCCCTCGGTCAAAACTTCTTCCATCAACTGCGAGGTCATCCACGCCGCGCTGGGATCGAGCGCGGGCACGGAGATATGCGCGGCGCGATAGATCGGCTTGTGCTGTTGGTCGTCGATCCGCTCGATGATGTACGCCTGCTTGCGGACGCCGGCATTGGGAAAAATCGAGTACGCAGCAGTCAAATCTTTCAGATCCGTCTCGAACGAACCGATGTAGATCGCCGGGCCGTGCGGAATCCCGCCGCTGCGGGACGAAATGCCGAGGTCGTTCGCGACCTTTTGCACCGCGTCGAGTCCGGCGAATTGTCCCACGCGCACGCTCATGGTGTTACGCGAATGAATGAGACCGTACGAGCAAGGCATGATGCCACCGTAGGTGCCGTCGGAATTTGCCGGCGACCAATTCCCTGCGCCCTCGATTTCACCGGGGCGAATTGGCCCATCGCTAATCGCGGCGCCCGGCAACAGCCCGTGACTGAAAGCGATCGTGTAAACGAACGGTTTGAACGCCGAACCAACCTGCCGGTTTGCCGGAGCGAGCGCGCGGTTGAACTTGCTTTGCGCGTAATCGCGGCCGCCTACGAGCGCGCGAATGCCGCCGCTGGCATTATCGATCACAACGGTTGCGCCTTCGAGATACGGCATAGCCGAATCGGGTTCGCCGTTCTCGGGCGGTTTGTAATTCGCTTTGACAGGATGATGAAAATTGGATCGATGCTCGATTTTGGTCAGTTGCGTCTCAAGCGCATCTTGCGCGGAGTTTTGCACGGCAGGATCGAGCGTGGTGTAAATGAAAAGGCCGCCGTTATCGATCTGGTCCTGGGTTAAAATCAGATTCAAAGCGCGCTGCACTGCGTCCATCGCATAATTTTCCTGGATCTGCGGCATGCGCTTGGGATGCGTCGCGACTTTTGCTCTCTTCGCCTCTTCGGCCTGCGCCGGTGTAATTTTTTTCAAAGCTACCAGGCGATCCAACACCTCGTTGCGCTGGATCGCCGCGCCCCCTGGATTTTTCAACGGTGAAAACCGGTTCGGGCTGCGGATTAATCCGGCCAGGAGCGCAGCTTCGGAAAGATTCAGCTGTGAGGCGCTCTTGCCAAAGTAGGCTTGTGAAGCGGTCTCAACTCCGTAACAACCGTTGCCAAAATAAATCCGGTTCACGTAAAGCTCGAGGATCTGCTGCTTGGTAAACTGGCGCTCGATGCGCAACGCCACCATTGCTTCGAGCAATTTTCGGCTGAGCGTGCGGCCACCGAGCGGAAGACTGTTCCGGGCAAGTTGCTGGGTGATGCTGCTCGCGCCTTCCTTGGCTGAGCCGCTCATAATATCGCGTATCGAGGCGCGCAGAATTCCGCGCCAATCAATCCCCTTGTGCTCGTAAAAGCGAGAATCCTCGCGCGCCAGCACCGCCTCGATGAAATACGGTGAGACTTCGTTCAGCGATACTATGAGACGGTTCGCGCCGGCCAGGCGGCTGTAAATTTTTCCATCGACATCATAAACGGTGTTTCGCTCCGGCATTACGCCGACGTTCTTCATGTCGAACGTTTGCGCCCACGTGCCGTAAAAGAGGAACACGGCGAAGCCGGCGGCTGCCAGGAAAATAAGCAGCGTGACTTTCCAGCCGTAGCGGAACAAAGCGCTCCCGCTTTTCTTTGACCGTTGAAGGCGAGCGAAAAATTGCATCGCTGAAAGGTTAAAAAAGTTAAAAGAGTTACAAGGTTAAAAACGGTTTAACCTTTCTGACTCTTTAACCTTTCAGCGGTTCAACGATTCAACGTTTTAACGTTGTAACCCTTTTAACTAATCACAAATTCAATTTCACCACGCCCTCGTGTTGCTCGGTCGCGCAGGGCGCGTTGGTCGGAACATCGGTCGCGGTGTCGCTCGGCTGGACGAGTTGATTATCGATCAAGTACCGTTCCACTTCCTCGCCGCTGACGTCGGCCAGCATCTGCCCGTTGATCTCGACACAGGGCGAGAGCGGCTGTCCACTCTTGGTCTCCATCTCCCAGCGGAATGCCGGGTTCTGAATGATGTCCTTCTCTGTATAGGGAAGATTGTATTTGGCCAGCACGGCGCGCACGCCGGCGCTCCAGCCACAATAGGTCTTCAGGAAAGCGGTAATTTGGGGATTCTGCATGCTTGAATATATCACGAATCGGCGAAAGTCTATGTTTTGCGCGAACCGCTCATTTTAATTTCAACCGTTTAATTTCAACCGGCGTTCGAGGTAAGCGAATGTGCGCAGAATGACAAGACCAATCAGCGTAATGCTGCACGCGAAAATGTAGCGATTAATGGCAATGGCGACGCCGATTGTTGCAGCGGCTAAAAGTCCGGCGGCGGTGGTGAGACCATGCATGCCGGTGCCGGTGCGATCCCGGAAGATTGCACCCGCGCCGATAAATGAGATTCCCACAGCCAACGCTTCAATCGTTCGC
The DNA here is from genome assembly GCA_003219335.1 of Verrucomicrobiota bacterium. Taxonomy (GTDB): domain Bacteria; phylum Verrucomicrobiota; class Verrucomicrobiia; order Chthoniobacterales; family UBA10450; genus Udaeobacter. The sequence goes on from QHOF01000036.1 coordinate 7,041, forward strand.
GTCGGATCGGCTCGGAGCGTGCCCGCTGGAAACTGTGCGGCCGCGTCACCGATCAGTGTGAGGCCGAGCCGGACAAAAAGCGTCGCCGCGAGACACACAAACATGTATGTGCGAAACCCGGCGAATTTGCCTGCGGTCTCTCGTTCAAACCCCAGGATTCCCCCGAGCGCGACGGCCACGAGCGCCTGAAGCAGAATTTGAAATTCTTCGAGGCGGTTAATTTGGAATTTGAAATTCTTCGAGGTGGTTAATTTGCAAAATAACGAATCTCCTCCGCTAGAAAATCGCAGCCGAACTCATCTTCGGCTGCGCATTTAAGGCGGAGAATCGGGACCAAGCCGCTTGCGGCAGACGACGGATTCGATCTTACAGGCGCTCGATTTCCGCTCGCAGATCCTCCTTCGTTTTGCCGAGCTTTTGTTGAAGCCGTCCAAGCAGCTCGTCCTCTTTGCCTTCAGTAAAGGCCAGATCGTCGTCGCTCAGCTGCCCATATTTCTGCTTCAGTTTGCCCTTCACTTCGTTCCAATTGCCTTTGAATTGTAGTTTCGTCATAGCGATAAAGATTTCGCACGCCGAATCGTGATCAGTCGTCTCTTGCAATCGAGGGCGGATGTGTTGCTGATCATTTTGCTGCGCTAATGATTGGGCGTTCCGCCCCACTATGCCGCATGGTCTGTAACACAGGCATCCTGCCTGTCTCGTCGAACGGGGCATCTTGCCTGGTCGCAAACGAGCAGGCTGGAAGCCTAAGTTACTTCGGCTGCGGTGTCGCCGCTCTGGGGACGCTCAACAGTCGCGCCGCCCAGCGTCACACTTTATGCCGCAGCGGCCTTAACGCGTGAGTCAATTTTTGCACGCCCAGCTCCAGCCGCGCTTTTACTGTTCCAAGCGGAGCGTGCGCGGCCATGTCGTGCCC
>QHOF01000037.1:0-7028 GCA_003219335.1 Verrucomicrobiota bacterium
ATTACCAATGCGCCGGGCGCAGATTCGTATCCGATTTGCGGCGCGACATGGTTGCTGGTTTACCAACAGCAGAAAGATCCGACAAAAGGCAAAAAGCTCGTTGAATTTTTGAAATGGGCGCTGACGAAAGGCGAAGACATGGCCAAGCAACTGGATTATGCGCCACTGCCGGCTGAATTGCGCGACCGCGTATTGAAACGCGTGGACGAAATTAAAACGTAACTAAGGGGTGAACGGCAGCCGCTTCCGGCTGCTAATCAACCAGTAGATCACATGGCTGTAGCCGCATCGATGGCGGTGGAAGAGCGCTCGGCGCAAACGAGGATGGCGCTGCCGTCGCGCTTCGGTGAAAAAGCATTTGAATGGCTCACACTCGCGATGGCGCTGGCCGTGGTTGTGCTCGTTATTTTGATTGGCTGGCAACTCTGGCACGGATCTTCACTCGCGATCAGAAAATTTGGTTTTCATTTCCTGACCACATCAACGTGGGATCCGGTCGCGGAGCAATTCGGGGCGCTGCCCTTTATTTACGGAACGCTGGTTTCTTCGCTCATCGCGCTCCTGATTGCGGTGCCCTTAAGCATCGCAACGGCAGCTTATCTAACCGAACTTGCGCCGCTCTGGATCCGGCAGCCACTCGTTTCGCTAATCGAAATGCTGGCGGCGATTCCAAGCGTCATCCTTGGGTTGTGGGGGATTTTCGTAATGATCCCGTGGCTGCGCGAGTATCCGTTCCCACTGCTCAAGCGCTTCCTGGGGTGGACTCCGTTTTTCACCGGCCCGATCTACGGCCCCAGTATGCTTGCAGGTGGAATCATCATCGCCATCATGATTCTGCCGATCATCACCTCATTCTCCCGGGAGATTCTCCGCAGCGTTCCGGATTTACAGCGCGAAGCGGCCTACGCGCTTGGAGCGACTCGCTGGGAAGCGACGCGAATCGCCGTGCTGAGTTACGCAAAAAAAGGGTTGTTCGGTGCTGTCATTCTCGGTCTGGGCCGCGCGCTCGGGGAAACCATGGCAGTCACGATGGTGATCGGCAACACGCCCCAAATCGCAGCATCGCTCTTCCAGCCAGGGTACACGCTCGCCAGCGTAATTGCCAATGAGTTCACTGAAGCGACAACTGACATTTATCTCCAAGCGCTGTTCGAGATTGGCCTGGTCCTATTCGGAGTCACCATCCTTGTTAATCTGCTGGCGCAACTGCTTCTGCGCACTATCACGACAACCTCAGCAACACGGGCGGTACAATAGCGATGCGTTTCGAACGAGCACACCATCATACCTGGCGCAAAATCAAAAGCGGATTGGTGTCGACGATCGCGTTCGTTTCTGCCCTTCTTGTAATCGCCCCATTGGGTTTGGTGTTTTTTCATCTGCTTGTTAACGGAGCCGGTTCGGTGAACTGGGATTTTTTCACGAAATTGCCAGCTCCTGTCGGAGCGGCTGGCGGCGGCATGGTGAACGCGATTGTCGGCACGTTGGAACTGCTCGCGCTGGCCGGGGCCATTGGTATTCCAGTCGGAGTTTTGGGCGGCATTTACCTTGCGGAATATGGCTCCGCACGAATCAATTCAATCCTGCGATTTCTCGCTGATGTCCTTAACGGAATCCCATCGATCACCTGGGGCGTCGTGGTTTATGGCCTCGTCGTGTTGCGCTTCAAAGGTTTCTCGGCTTATGCCGGTGGTCTTGCTCTAAGCCTGATCATGATCCCGCTAATCTTGCGCACGACAGAAGAAGTCGTCCTGCTGGTGCCGAACGGTTATCGTGAGGCTGCGCTCGCGCTCGGCGTCAGCCGCTGGAAAACGATCGTCCACATTGTGATGAAGACTGCATCTAAAGGAATCATCACCGGGATTCTGCTCGCGCTTGCGCGCGTGGGCGGCGAGACGGCCCCGCTTCTCTTTACGGCTTTTGGCAATCGATTTTGGAATCACAGTCTCAGCCAGCCGATCGCAGCGCTCCCATTGCAGATTTTTACCTATGCAATCTCGCCCTATGACGACTGGCATCGCCAGGCTTGGGCCGGCGCGTTGGTGCTCGTCACGGGCGTTTTTTGCGTTAACGTAATTGTTAGAGTCCTGACGCGCGGACGTGCAGCGTCCGTGGTTTAGCGTCTTTCCAAATGGATAACTTAACCATGACAACACCTGAGCGAACGGTGATGGAGGACGTTGACCAGCCAGCTGAACCGCCTCCGGCAGACGAGTCAGCGCCAGCGTGCACGTTTCGGGTGAAGAATCTTTCGATCTGGTACGGCGAGAAACGCGCCATTGATAACGTGACGCTAGATATTGTTTCCAATGCCGTATCGGCAATTATTGGACCGAGCGGTTGTGGAAAATCGACCTTCATTCGCGCTCTCAACCGCATGCACGAGCTTGTGCCTAAGACGCGAGTGGAAGGAACAGTACTTCTCCACGGAGAAGATCTCTATTCGAACGACGTCGATCCCGCCATCGTTCGACGTCGAGTTGGCATGGTGTTCCAGAAATCTAATCCGTTCCCTACAATGTCGATTGGTGAGAACGTCATCGTAGGATTACGGCTAAATGGCGTACGCGACCGAAAATTTCTTAACGAGCGCCTCGAGAAATCGCTTCGCATGGCTGCTCTTTGGGACGAGGTGAAAGATGATTTACACAAGCCAGGGACGAGTCTTTCCGGCGGCCAGCAGCAGAGACTTTGCATCGCTCGCGCGCTCGCAGTGGAGCCGGAAGTGCTTCTGATGGATGAGCCCTGTTCGGCGCTCGATCCCATCGCCACGGCAAAGATCGAGGAATTGATCTACGAGCTCAAAGCGAAATATACCATCGTGACGGTCACACATAACATGCAACAAGCCGGCCGCATCTCCGACTACACCGCTTTCTTTTATCTTGGGCGCCTGATCGAATTTGGTCCGACCACGAAAATTTTCACAAACCCAAGCGAAAGACAGACGGAAGATTATATCACTGGGCGATTTGGTTAATGGAACATCAATATTCTTGTTATGATCGCGCCTAAACATATCCTGGGGACATTTGATGAAGTGCTCGCTTCGCTGCGCAATAATGTGCTGATGATGGCGGGATTGACCGAGCGTAGTTTAGAGCGTGCGATGAAGGGCCTATTCAATCGCGATGACAATCTCTGCGCAAATGCGATAGCCGATGACGAAGAGATCGATCAACTCGAGATACAAATCGACAGGGACGGTGTGGCAATTTTGTTGCGGTTTCAGCCGGTGGCTTCCGATCTGCGCCGTGTCGTTGCCGCCATGAAACTTTCATCGAATCTGGAGCGCATGGCCGACCAAGCTACAACCATTGCGCGCCGCGCGCGGAAACTAAATCAGCATCCGCCGTTGCCTGAAGTCGATTTGATCAGGCCCATGTACGAGCACGCCATGTCGATGTTGAGGGACAGCGTGGAGGCGTTCGTCCGGGAGGATGTCGATCTCGGGCGCGCGGTCGTTGCGCGCGATGAAACGCTGGACGAGTTGAACCGTTCGGCCAGTCGCAAATTGATCGAGCGCATGGCGCAGGACCCGGACCAATTGCGCGGCTACTTGAATCTGATTTTTATTGGCCGCGCCCTTGAGCGCGTGGGCGATCACGCCACCAACATTGCCGAGGACGCAGTTTACGCCGCCGCAGCGGAAGACATCCGTCATCAGACTCTCGCAGCCTCAGCCTGAGACGTGCTATGCCTGCTCGTCATCCTGAGCGGAGCGCAGCGGAGTCGAAGGATCCCGTGAATATATCGTCGGCGGTGCCGCGGGATTCCTCGACTTCGCTCGGAATGACCGAGGTTACGTTTGCTCCGGAGGTCCTGCAAACCGCGCATGAGCGTTTTGGCGACCCAAAAAATTTCATCAATCGCGAGCTGAGCTGGCTCGAGTTCAATCGCCGCGTGCTCGAAGAAGCGCAGGATCAGAGGCAACCGCTCATCGAACGGGTCAAGTTTCTCACGATTTCCAGCTCGAATCTGGACGAGTTTTTCGAGATTCGCGTCGCCGGGATCAAACAACAAATTGAGAGCGAGACAAGCGACGTCGGTCCTGATGGGTTAAGCCCCACAGAGCTATTCGATCGCATCCAGAAAACGGTGCGCGAGCTGATCGCGGCGCAATATGCGCTCTGGAAAAAGGAATTGCTGCCGGAGTTGGCCAAGAACGGGACTTACGTGCGCGAGATCGCGGAATTGCCGGCGAAGCGCGCGGCTTGGGCGCATCGTTACTTTCAACAGGAAGTTTTTCCGATGCTGACGCCGCTGGCCGTGGACGCCAGCCATCCGTTCCCGCATCTGTTGAACCGCAGTCACAATCTGCTCGTGCGTGCAAAGGCGCGCCGTCGTGGCGAGCCGCTGCACGCCATCGTGCAGGTGCCGCGTGCGGTGTCGCGCCTGATCCTTCTGCCTCGGGGTAAAGGCGCGGATGAACCATGGGAATACATTTATCTCGCATCGCTCATTAAACAGCACATCAGCGAACTATTTCCCGGCTTGATTCTCGATGGCGCGCATGCCTTTCGCGTCACCCGCAACAGCGATCTATACATCGACGATGAGGAAGCCGAGAACCTCTTGCGCACGATCGAGCAGGAACTCCGGCGCTCGAGCCGCGGCAATGCCGTGCGTCTCGAAGTCGAAGCCGATTGTCCAAAGGATTTTCTGAGCCTCCTCCTCGACTTCTTCAATTTATCCGAAGCCGATGCTTACAAGCTGGACGGTCCGCTGTCGATGACGCACCTCGCGCCGCTGGTTGCCAACGATGCGTTTGCGAAGCTTAAGGACCGCCCGTTTCAGCCGGCGCGCGATCCTGCTTTGCCGCCGCATGTTGATTTTTTTGAAGTGTTGCGGCGTCAGGACGTGCTGCTGCATCATCCGTACGACAGCTTCGATCAGATTGTCGAATTGATCGAGAAAGCGGCCACTGACCCGCAAGTGCTGGCGATCAAGATCACGCTCTATCGCACCAGCGGCGATTCGCCCATTGTCGAAGCGCTGATCAATGGGGCGAATGCAGGCAAACAGGTCACCGCGATCGTCGAACTTCGCGCGAGATTTGATGAAGCGACGAATATCCAATGGGCGCGGCGGCTCGAAGAAGCCGGCGCCCACGTCATCTACGGTGTGGTCGGTTTGAAGACGCACTGCAAATTGCTGCTCATCGTTCGTCGCGATGCCGATCGACTCCGGCATTATGTCCATCTCGGCACCGGCAATTATCACCCGCGCACCGCGCGGATTTACACCGACTTCAGCTTGCTCACGAGCCAGCCGCAGTTGACCGAGGAAGTGGCGACCGTGTTCAACACCCTTACCGGTCTCGCCGGTTATCCTGGCCTGAAAAAATTGATGGTCGCGCCGTTCGACATGCACAGCCGTCTCATCCAGATGATCGAGCGCGAGCGAGACAACGCACGCGCGGGCAAACCGGCGCGCATCGTTGCGAAATTGAATGCGCTGGTCGATCAGGAGATCATCGAAAAGCTGTACGAGGCTTCATGCAGCGGTGTAACGGTCGATCTTGTCGTACGCGGGATTTGTTGTTTGCGCCCGAAAATGCCGGCACTAAGCGAGAATATTCGCGTCATCAGCATTGTTGGCCGGTTTCTGGAACACAGCCGCATCTACTATTTCGAAAACGCTGGAGATCCTTTGGTTTACCTTTCGAGCGCGGATTGGATGCCGCGCAATTTCTTCCGACGGATCGAAGTGGCGTTCCCAATCGAAACACCCGCGCTGCGCGACCAGATCGTCAATGATGTGATTCCAACATTTCTGAACGATCGCGTGAAGGCGCGAGAATTGCAGCCGGACGGTACTTACTGCCGCCTCAAACCGGAGGGTCCGGAGCCGCGCCGACAGGCGCAATGGCAATTTCGCGAAGTGTCGCGCGAGCGCACAAAAAAGCTCACTGGATCGAAGAAAAAATCGCGTGCGGACAAATTAGTTCCGATCAGCGTCGTGCATCCAGACTCGGCTGCGGCAGCGACGACATCGGAAAAGCCGTGAAGAAAAGAATTCTCGTTATCGACGTAGGCGGCTCGCACGTGAAGTTGATGATTTCGCGTGCGCAAAAAAGAAAATTCAAATCTGGCCCGGACCTGACGCCGCGTGAAATGGTGGATGAGATGAAACCGCTGCTGCGCGATTGGCGGTTCGACGCCATCTCGATGGGATTTCCGTCACCGGTCCGCAATGGGCGCATCCTGAGCGAACCGAAACATCTCGGCCCGGGATGGACACGGTTCGATTTCGAGAAGTCGTTAGGCAAACCAATCCGCATCATCAACGACGCGGCAATGCAGGCCCTCGGCGGTTTTCGCGGCGGGCGCATGTTGTTTCTCGGGCTGGGCACGGGGCTGGGATCGACCTTAATTTGGGAGAGGAATGTGCTCCCGCTCGAGCTCGGCGATCTGCCTTACGGCAACGGCCACATCATCGAGGATTACCTTGGCAAATCGGGAATGAAACAGCTCGGCGACAAGAAATGGAAACGCGAAGTCCTTCGCGCCGTTCTGTTGTTGAAAAGGTCGCTCATTGCCGATTACGTGGTGCTTGGCGGCGGCAACGCGAAGAAGTTTGGCGAGTTGCCGGACGGAATTGAGCTGGGACACAACCGAAACGCTTTTTTGGGTGGAACGCGGCTGTGGCATACCGATCCGCGAACGCGCCGGCCCAAGTGGCAAATCCTGTAAAACGCTTCAACGATGGAACTTTATTTTCTCAGGCATGGCGAGGCCGATTGGCCGAACTGGACAAAGCCGGATGACGACCGTCCGCTCACCGATTTCGGAAAAAAAGAAGTGCGTCAGGTGGCCAAATTTCTCGATCGCCTCAAGCTGCGCCCGGATTTGGTTGTGACCAGTCCTCTGCCGCGGGCGTTGCAGACGGCGAAAATCGCCGCCGAACATCTAAAAGCCAAGCTGCGCGAGGACGGATCGCTCGCACCTGGATTTGGAATGAGCGAGCTGCGGATCGTGCTCAAGCGGCATCGCTCCAAAGTTTTGATGCTGGTCGGTCACGAACCG
>QHOF01000037.1:7311-7604 GCA_003219335.1 Verrucomicrobiota bacterium
AAGTCGCGGGCGGTGCGCTGGCAGCGGGCGAAACACCCGCCCCAGAATTCGCTGCAGGGGAGACCGCCGGTGAGGAGGCAGGCGAGGGTTGCCTTGCCGCAGGCGAAGGAGAAGTTTGCGGGGCGGCCTGTTGTTTCATCAGCTCCCGCCGGAAAGCACTGCTGGCCGTGCTCCTGTGCGCATAGAGGATTGACAGCGCAAACGTGAGCACGAAAAAAATGCCTACCAACCACGTGGTGAACTTCACCAGCACGTTCGTCGTTTGCGCGCCAAAAATGTTTTCGGTGACCGCG
>QHOF01000038.1 GCA_003219335.1 Verrucomicrobiota bacterium
AGACGTGGAGATCACTGCCTGGTGACCGAGATGGACGCCATCGAACACCCCGATGGCGAGAAAAATGGGGCCGGGCAGTTTACCGAGTTCTGAGATAGACCACAGAATTTCCATGTTACTCTACGCTCCGCGCATTCTGGAAACTTCCGGCAGACTCAGCATCCTGTTGACGATTTCTTCGCGCGTCACCTGTTTGATTTGATCCACGGTAATGGCGTTCGCGACATCGAAGCGACCGGATTTTGTCCGGCGGAGCGATTTCAGATGCGCGCCGCAGCCGAGTGCCTCACCGATGTCGTGCACATACGTGCGAACGTAAAATCCCTTGCTGCACAAAACACTGAAATCAATTTCGGGCAATGCGATACGATCGATCGTGTAGCGATAGACGTGCACCAAACGCGGCTCGCGCTCGATCACTTTTCCCTGGCGCGCCAGCTTATAAAGCCGAATGCCGGCCTGCTTTTTCGCCGAGACCATCGGCGGCAACTGGTAGAAGTCGCCCCGGAATTTTTCGAATGCCGCCCGGATTTGATTTTCAGTTAGAGGCGGGACGGCGCGTTGTCGAATCACGTCGCCCTGGCGGTCTTGCGTGTCGGTGGTCAGGCCGAGCATAAATGTGCCCACATATTCCTTGTCTTCGCTCATGAGCAGATCCTGCACCTTTGTGCCGCGTCCCACGGTCAGCAGGAGCAAGCCGGTGGCGATCGGATCGAGGGTGCCGCAGTGGCCGATCTTCTTCGTTCCAAGTTTTCGCCGCGCCAGCGCGACAACGTCGTGCGACGTCATTCCTTCGGCTTTATCGACAAGTAAGACGCCATCAGGAGATGCGGGCGTGCTTAAGGGTTTCACGAATTTCCTCCAAAACTTTTTCTTCGACTTCGACAAGGCTTCCTCGAACGCGCGCGCCAGCCGCAAGTGTGTGCCCGCCGCCGCCAAATTTCTGGCAAATCGCGCAGACATCGACCTTTTCATCTTTCGAACGCATGCTCACGCGCACTTTGCCGTCAGCGAGTTCTTCAAAAAATACGGCGACAATGACGCCGCGAACTGCCCGGAGATGGTCGATCAAACCTTCGTTGTCTTCAGGAAGAACTGCTAGATCTGCGGCAGTTTTTAAGCTGAGGCTGAAGCTTGCCACTTGGCCGCATTCGCTAAAACGCATGGTTCGGAGAATCTCTCGCAACAGTTCCAGCCGGCGTCGGGGAAAGCTCTCGTACAATTGCTGGCTTATCCGGCCAACGTCGAGGACGCCGTCGCGCACCAGTTCCGAGGCAATCTCGAACGTGCGTGCGCTGGTTTTTGGATATTGAAATGAGCCGGTGTCAGCAGACATGGCGGCGTAAAGATTTTCCGCGATGTCATGGTTGAGAGGCAAGCCCTGGCTTTTGATGAGTCGGAAAATGATTTCTCCCGTAGCCGGCGCCCTCGAATCGATAATCACCATGTCGCCATAGCCTGGATTACTGCGGTGATGGTCGATGTTGATCCAAATTTTTGCCGAGCCGACAGCGGCCAGCGCGGTGCCCAACCGGTTTTGGATCGCCGTGTCGAGCGCGATAGCGACATCCACGTCCTCCGCCACGGAGGGTGGCTTGGTCAGCAAATCCGCGCGCGGCAGGAAGGAATATTTCTCAAGCATGCCGTCTTCATTCCAGACGCGAACGTGCTTGCCCAGTTGCTGAAGCGACAGGGCCAGCGCGAGCTGGCTGCCCAGCGCGTCGCCGTCGGGGCGAACGTGACTCAAGATCGCGAAGCGCTGATGCTCACGAAGAACGCGGCCGATTTGTTCGAACGTGGTGTCGCTCACTCGTCCTCGCCGCCGAGTTTGTCGATCTCGTTTAAAATCTCAAGCACGCGCGCGCCGCGTTTGATTGACTCATCGAGGTGAAAAACGAGATGCGGTGTGTATTTCAAAACGACGTGGCGAGAGAGTTCAGCCTGCAACGCTGGACGATGCGCCTCCAATTTGTCGATCACGCTTGCGCCAGCGGCTGCGCCCAGAGTACTCACGAAAACATGTGCGCTCTTCAGGTCCGGCGCCACGTCCACGGCGTTGACGCTGACCAGCACACCTTCGCCTTCGAAGTTGATTTGGCGCCGAATGATTGCGCTCAGCTCGCGTTTTACCAGCTCGTTTAAGCGGAGTTGTCGATGTTTCATGTTTTTTGTAGGCCGTTTCTGTGAAACGGCGGCGTCTGACACAGACGCCCTACAATTTCTGCGCGATCTGTTCGAGCTGATAGCACTCGATAACGTCGGCCACCTGGTATTCGCTGAAATCGCCCAGCTTGATCCCGCATTCCAGGCCGGAACGCACTTCTTTCACGTCGTCTTGGAAACGCCGCAGTGTCGAGATGCCGCCGTCGTAAACCGGCTGGCGCTTTCGCAAGAGGCGGGCGCGCGCGGCGCGGGCGATGCGGCCATCGGTGACCAAACAACCGGCCACAATGCCTCTGCTTAGTTGGAAAATCTGCTTCACCTCAGCGTGTCCGATGATTGTTTCGCGAAGCTCCGGCTCAAGCAGCCCTGCCATGGCGTCTTTGATCTGATCGAGCAACTCGTAGATGATGCTGTAAAGCTTGATCTGCACCCCTTCGCGTTTCGCAGCGGAGACCGCCATGGTCTCGACTTTTACATTAAAGCCGACTACCACCGCGTCCGATGCGCTGGCCAGCAAAATGTCCGATTCGGAGATCGGTCCAACAGCCGAATGAATAATTTCCAGATCGACCTTTTTGCTTTCGATCTGTTTCAACGCGCCCACGATCGCTTCAAGCGAGCCTTGCGTGTCGCATTTCAAAACGATGCGCAGAACCTTTTTGCCTTCGGCGGTTTCCAGCAGAGTTTCCAGAGTGGCGCGTTGCGGAACGGACAGCTTGCTCGCACGCTTTGCCTCCAGCCGTTCATCGCTCAGTTGTTTCGCCGCGCGCTCTGATTCCATGACGAGGAATTCGTCACCTGCATCAGGCAGGCCGGTAAAGCCGAGCACTTTTACTGGCATCGAAGGTCCGGCTTCCTTTACCGGTTGGCCGCGATCGTCCAGAAGCGATTTTACTTTGCCATTGTAATCGCCGCAGATAAACGGGTCGCCGATTTTTAATGTGCCCATCTGCACGATCACGGTGGCGGTCGGGCCGCGTCCCGCTTCCACCTGCGCTTCGATAACGGTGCCGCGTGGTCTGGCGCTCGGCGAGGCCTTGAGTTCCATCACCTCCGCCTGCAGCGTTATCATCTCGAGCAGGTGATCAATTCCAGTGCCCTTGGTTGCTGAAACCGGGCAAACAATGGTTTCGCCTCCCCAATCTTCCGGAGTAAGAACCTGCTCCTGAAGTTGTTTCTTTACCCGGTCGAGGTTCGCACCCGGGAGATCCATTTTATTGACGGCCACCATGATTTTCACATGCGGCGCGGCCTTGGCGTGGTTAATCGCTTCGATGGTTTGCGGCATGATGCCATCGTCAGCCGCCACCACCAGCACCACGATGTCGGTCACATTGGCGCCGCGCGCGCGCATGGCGGTGAAAGCGGCGTGGCCCGGTGTGTCAATGAACGTAAGTTCTGCGCCGTTATGTTCGACGGTATAGGCGCCGATATGCTGGGTGATCCCGCCGGCTTCACCCGCCGCTACACGCGTCTTGCGAATTGCGTCCAAGAGCGTGGTCTTTCCATGATCGACGTGTCCCATAAACGTGATGATGGGCCCGCGTGGCTTGAGTTCCTCCTTCTTTTCAATAACCGGCAGAGGCGGCGCGACTACCGGCTGTTCCACCTTGTGAACGCCGGCCCCTTTTTCGCGGCGCTCTTTTTCCAGAACGAACCCGTGATTCTCCGCGATCTTCGACGCAATATCGGGCTCGATGGTCTGGTTGATGTTAGCAAAGATGTTGTGCGTCATCAGTTCCGCGATGAGCTGATGCGGTTTTAAGCCAAGCTCGGCGGCCAACTGTTTAACAACAATTGGAGGTTTGATAAGAATGATCTTCTGCGGCGCGGCTTCCGCCTCGACAGAAGGCGGCGCAACCTCGACCGCTTTCGAAGCGTCGCTGGTGACGACGCCCGGGACTTGAGTCGGAGGTGTTTGCGCAGGCGCGGGCTTTGCAGGCGCAGGAACTTTAGAAGGAACCGCTGGAGTCTCCAGCGCCGCTCGGATGCGCGAAATTGGGGGTAAAACGTGGTGCTTGGTTTTTACCTCGCCATCCTCTGCCTTCTTGCGCGGTTTTTTTCTGTCAATGAGCGAGACACGCTCCGCTTCACGGCTCGGCGGCGGGGCAGCTTGCGGCGCGGTTTTGAATGGTAGATGGGTGCGCGACTTTGTCGGCGCCGCCGCAGCTGGATGCGTCGGCGCAACTTTATCCTCTATTTTTCTCTTCGGAAGTTTTATCCTGGCCGCAGCCGCTGGCTTCTGAACGGCAGCAGTTCTGCGCGCGGCTGGTTTGCGCGTTGCAGTTTTGCTGCTCGTCTTCGTTGCCATAGTTGTTCGTTTAAAATTCCGCTCATGGCTCGAGCATCTTAAACCGGAGCCATGTTATTGCACGAGTTCCTGTCGGTGCACGGCCTCATAAATCTCGCTCGCCTTTGTTTCATCGACTGAGAGAATATCCACCAAATCCTGCATGTCCGCATCGCGCAGTCCTTCCAAATTTGTAAAACCGGATTTTACCAAGGTAAGCGCCTGTTCTTCGGTGATAGGGAGCGCGCCGGCAAGCGTCTGCGCAGCTTGCGCGACCTTCTGTTCCACCACGGTTGTCGCCGACGTGTCCTTGCCGATATTGATTTCCCAACCGGTTAATCGCGAGGTTAGCCGCGCGTTTTGTCCCTTTTTTCCGATCGCTAGCGAAAGCTGGTCTTCATCGACCGAAATCTGCACGCTCTTTTTCTCCGTATCGAAGACCAGATTCTTCACCTTCGCGGGCTTGAGCGCTTCCAGAATGTACTCCTTCCGATCGGAGCTCCAGCGAATGATATCGACCTTTTCATTATTGAGTTCGCGCACAATGTTTTTGACGCGCGAGCCGCGCATGCCGACACACGCGCCTACCGGGTCCACTTTTTCATTTGCGCTCCAGACTGCGATCTTGGTGCGATAGCCGGCTTCTCGCGCGATGCCGCGAATCTCCACCGTGCCATCGGCGATTTCGCTCACTTCCAGTTCGAACAGGCGTCGCACGAAATTCGGATGACTGCGCGAGACGATAATCTCTGGACCGGGGGGACCGTTCTCCACCGCAACCACGTAGGCGCGGACACGCTCACCCACATTGTAATCTTCCACCGCGACTCGCTCGCGCTGCGGCATCACGGCTTCGAATTTCCCAAGATCAAGAATGACGTTGGAACGGTCGAACCGTCGCACGGTTCCGCTGACAATTTCGCCGGCGCGGTCCTTAAACTCCTCATAAATCATTTCTTTCTCGGCCTGGCGAATTCGCTGCATCATGGCCTGTTTTGCAGTCTGCGCCGCGATGCGCCCGAAGTTTTTGGGAGTGACTTCTACTTCCACGGTATCGCCGATGTTCGCGTCCGGTTTGATCTTGCGGGCTTTCGAGAGCTCGATCTCATCCTGCGGATTGGCGACGTGATCGACCACGACCAGGTTTGCCAGCGCCCGGATTTCGCCGCTCTTCGGATTAATATCGATGCGCAGATCGCGCGATGCGCCGACGCTCTTCTTGGAGGCCGATAGCAGAGCGTTCGAAACCGCCTCGAGCAGGATTTCGCGTTTGATCCCGCGCTCCCGCTCCAGGTAATCGAGCATGGCAATAAATTCCGCGTTCATAAAACATGCAGCCCGCAGACTAAAAAGAGTGGGACGCCAGTTCCCACTCCCATCAGCGCGCGGACTAGGCACCAAGGATACCTTCGTGAAGTCTGCTCGTCAAGCTACGGTTCGGTTTGATTTGACCTGAGATATTTTCTAAAAACACTTGGTTTCATCGCAAATCCGTGGGAAAATGGGCGCTTTCCCGTCCATGCCCAGCGTCTCGGCATCGCCTGTACGAATCAAGTTTTGGGGGACGCGTGGTTCCATCGCGGTCCCCTGCGGCGCGGCGTGGGACAATGCGAAGAAGTTTATCGAGGAAGGAAATCTCGGTGGCAAAGGCTCTTTTGCCCATGCCGCAGCAGTCACGGGCGACACCGTGAGCGATCCTTACAAAGACACGGCCGGACCTGCGATCCATCCCATGATCAAAGTCGTAAATATTCTCGCGATTTTAATCATTCCGATTTTCTTTTAGGAAAAGTTGAGCAACTGCCTTGGAAAAAAGAATTCGTGCTTTTAATGTAAGTTTGCTTTAAACGAACGGCGCCAATCGCCACCTAAATGCCTCGTGTCTTAATCATCGAAGACGACGCCGAAAACCGGCGCTTAATCGCACAGCTTTTCGCGCGCGACGACTGGAAGGTCCTGGAAGCGAAGGACGGTGATGCGGGGCTGGAGCTGGCGTTGCGCAATCGGCCGGAGCTGATCCTGTGCGATTTGCTAATGCCAAAATCGAATGGCTTTGAGGTATGCCGCTCCATTCGCGAGCAACTGCAACCAGCCAAGATCATCGTCGTCTCAGGCCGCGATTATGGGGTCGATCGAACCAGCGCCCTTGAAGCCGGCGCAGATGAATATCTGCTCAAACCGATCACGTGGGAACTGCTCTCCAGCACGATCGACCGGCTCCTGCCGGAAATCCCGCGCCGTCCCGAACCAAAATCTGTAACGGAACGCGAGTCGGTCCCCGCGCGAGTAAGGCTGTGGGGCGTTCGCGGTTCAATTCCGGTCCCTGGAAAGAGCACAGTCCGTTATGGCGGAAACACCAGTTGTGTGGAAGTACGCGCCGACGGCGAGATCATCATTCTCGATGCCGGCACCGGGATTCGCCTGCTCGGTCTCGCTTTGGACAAAGAATTCGGACCTCGCTCGATGAAGTTAACTCTTTTGATCTCACACACTCACTGGGACCATATCCAGGGACTGCCTTTC
>QHOF01000010.1 GCA_003219335.1 Verrucomicrobiota bacterium
ATTCATCGTGCAGATCGACAACCTGGATTCGGTTGCCCCATGGATCGTGAAAATCGCAGCGGAACGGCGGCTCCAGTTTCAGTTTGTATTTTTCTTTCAGTTTCTTGCGGACTTCCTCCAGCTGCGCTTCATCGCGAACCATGATCCCGAAGTGCCGCGTATTCGCCCGTTGCACCTTTTCCACTTCGAAGATCGCGAGGAACTGGTGCTCGCCCAATTTGAAGAACGCGTCGCCTTCGCCGCCGCTCATCTGTTCGAGATTGAAGACGTCTTTGTAAAACGCGACCGCTTTCTCGACGTCGTCCACCTCGATCGCGACGTGATTACATCCAAAAACTTGCACACTCATTCCGCAGTTTAGCCGAAAATGAAATCCTGCGCGATTTTCTGACTTATATAGGCACGTGCCAGCAGCGAACCGAAAGCACTCCACCGAATTAAACTTAATCGTTTTCTTCGGGTTGGCAGCCTTGTGAGGAACGGGCGCTACGGTCATTTTCCGACGAGCTCTATTACGTGGCCTGCATCCTGAACTTGAAACGTTGGGCGTTGGACGTTGAGCGTTGGACGTTTGCTTGTCTTACCCGCGAACGGTCTTCACCCCGAGCCGGACGATCCGCTCGATCAACTGCGAATACGCCAGGCCGGCCTTTGCTGCTGAGAGGGCGAAGTCTTCGTCGTCGGCGAGGATTGGATTCGGGTTCGCCTCGATGAAATAAAGTTTGTTCTCTGGCGTCAGGCGCAGATCAATGCGGGCGTAACCGTCGATGGTCAGCAACCGATAAATGTCTTTGCAGGTTTGTTCGATGTTGGTGACGAGCGCCGGCTCAAGATCTTCAGCAAACTGGTTCTCCAAGCCCCAGCGTTTGCGATATTCTTCGTCCCATTTCGCCTTGAACGTGGCGATCTTCGGCTCGTTAGGCGGCACTTCACGAAAGACCAGTTCGCGAATCGGGAAAACGGTCAACCGCACATTGCCCATGAGACTCACGTAGAGCTCGCGACCGTCGATGTATTCCTCTGCAATCGCGTCGCTGCTGTGTTTCTCGTGAATAAAAGCCACGCGTTCTCGAAACTGTTCCTCATTTTGGATGAACGAGGCCTGCGAAATACCGTACGATGCTTCTTCTCTCACCGGCTTTACCAGGATCGGAAGTTTGAGTTGCCTCGGACGCCCAATCCGTTGGTCGCGCGGGATCACCAGGAAATTGGGCACGTGGATGCCGTGATAGTGCAGGATCTTTTTTGAAATGCCCTTGTGCTTGCACAGCGTCAGGCCGGTCGAGCCGCAGCCGGTAAAAGGAAGGTCCTGCATTTCGAAAAACGAAACGATGTTCTGATCGAACCCCGATTTGTTCTTGAATTGCTCGACCAGATTGAAAAGAACGTCGGGCGCGAAGGTCTCCAATTTTTGCGGTACGAGATCGACATCGTCGTAGATGGCGAGATGCTCCGCAGTGTGACCGAGCTTACCCAGCGCGGCCATAACGTCCGCCTCCGTCTTCCAGTCCTTGGTTTTCAGTTCTTTCGTGAAGTCCTGATCGAGCTTGGTAGGACTTGTGCCGTCAAAGAGCACGAGGACTTTCAGCTTCTTTTTCACGATTTCGTTCTCGTTGTCATTCCGACCGGAGTGGAGAATGGAGTGGCTGGGGAAGCCGCGACATAGACGGGAAGGCCGAAGGCTGAGCGAACGGGAAGTGAGCGAATCAAATCTCTCATCGTAGTTAGCCTCTCAAATCCAGAGATGTCTCCAGACCTTCGCACGAGGCAACGGCTTGGCAGGCGACTTCGCTCGACATGACAAAAACCAGTGGTCATTTGGTGCGTTTGAATCTGCCGGTGAAAAGATAATTCATCACCAGCGTGGTAATGAACGCAGTGACACGAAAATCCTGCTGCGGGTCGTCATTGAGCACATGCAGCCCAAGCTCATCGCAGCGGCGAGTAAGCCTTGCAAGAAGTTGATTCACCGGAAATTTCTTTTCATTGGTCCATTGGCAAACGGCGTTGAGCAATCGCCGCCTTTGCCGTCGCAGATATGCGCTCGCTTTGATGCCAGCCGGCGCGGCGAAGAGCTGACGCAGATCGGCATCGTAAAAATCCGGATACGTATCTTCGTTGAGCTTGCGTTTGCGCGCGTAATAAGTCTTGAGCTTAACATTCAGACAATCGTAATCGGCGACGCGATACGTTGGCGTATGCACTGGCAGCCTGCCTGCCAGTGAGCGCATCAGCTCATCGACGTACTCCAGTTTTCGTAGTGCCGGCCACCCAGCATAATCTTTGCGCCAATCGAGCCCTGGCGTGAGCCAGACCGCAAAGGTTTCGGCGAAATCTTCGTCAGGATGACTCTGCGCGTACCAGTCTTCGAGATGAACAACGTAACTGCGGCTGAACGGGCGCGGCCGGTAAGTGTCCGGTGTTTCCTCACGCGATGTGTGTCCGAAACACCGTTGCCATTTCTTCTTTCGCTGAAGCTGATAAGCGTAGCTGTAAGCGTGGGCCGCTTCATGTCGCATCAACTTCATGAACCACTCCGGCGTCTCGCCTTCCACCTCAAGCATCATCGTGCGCTCCAGCGCCCGCAGCCGGTCGTGCACGAGAAAGAACGGAATGAAAATCGCCGGGATGCCGATCGGCACGAACCATTCATCGCCAATGTGTGTTGGCGGATGAAACACCAGCCCATGCGCCGTCAGCTCGGCGTAAAGTTGTTGGATCAACGGTTCGAGTGCCGTGCCCTGAAGCTGCAAACCAAGCGTCGAGATGCGGCGTTCGAGCAGCTCCTCGTCGCTCAGTGACGCCCAATCGGCCGATTCCATCTCGCGCACGGTATCTACTGTCACGCCTTCCAAGTCGAACGTCGTTCAAAAAAATAGGGGCAACCGACGCTAGCGGAAAAACGTTGGCGTATAACTCAGGAGAACGATTAGCCCAGTAACGATCATAACGCCGACTGCAACGACTGCCTTCTCACAAAGAGCAATTTTATCCAGCAGCCACGAAATTTGACGATGCATTGCGTTACGCCATGGGCTCATAATAAAAGCGACAAGGGTGACGAGCAAAAGGAGGACGCTTGGCAAGGCGGCAACAATGGCGAGAACTCGAATCCAAATTGGACTAAACCATATCGCACACCAAATCGCAGGTACAACTAAACACACCACAAAGAACTTTGAGATTGCGACGAACAGACTCATCAATCCTAATATTCCCCATGTAAACGGCGTGGCGGCGATGACAACCAACGATAAGCACACTGTGCCGACGAGGGCGACAAGAATGAAATTCACCGTATGAAGAGCGAACAATGTTACAAAGCTAGTGGCTTCAATCATGTCACGAAGGAGTCTCCGTGAGACGACAAGACAGACAAAATCCATGGACCAGTTAAGTCACTGACGAGCAGGATGAACAGCGTGACATAGAGCCATTTGTACCCAGGCGTGTTGTACGACAAAATGATTGAGCAAACGCGATGTAATAACGCTTGCTGTTCTAGCGTTTCGTTCTCAAAAGTTTTGGGATTCTTACAGATTTGCTGAACAGCATCCAGGGTTTCATCGAATGCGTTCCATGGTGGCATGCTCATACCAAATGGCTTGTGCATAAATACGCCAGTCAGCAACAAAGCTGTTAGCGCAAGCGATGTGCTAACAAGACAGCAACGCCAGAAGCCTTTCCACGAAAAGGCTCGTTCACCATACAACGAATCGAGAAGTGCAGCCAAAAACGTGAGCGGTGCTTTAACAACGATCATCGAACCGCTTTCCTCAAACTTTATCCAAACGGCCGTTGTTCGGTCGCGTATCGCTCTTTTCGATTTCTCTTCAAGAAGATAGCAAATAGCAGCCGTCGTAATCGCAACACCACTAAGCAGCTCGAATATTAATACTAACGTCTTCACTGATTGACACTTTCTATTCTTTTCCGAAAAGAGCTGCAACAGTGACCTTCAGGAACTCTAAATCAGCAGCGGATTGCGAATTGAAATCGCATATCGGCGGAACGGAATAAAAAATCGCCGGGATACCGATCGGCACGAACCATTCATCACCGATGTGATGCGGCGGATGAAACGCGAGCCCGTGGGCTGAAAGCTTCCGATAGGCTAGATCTCGAAAGTGATGGTTTTGAACCTGGACGCGATTCTTCGGTCACGCCGGCGGCTTTCGGCGAATTGAGTTGACCCAACGGTCGCAGCTGTCGCTTTGCAAAATAAATTATAAGTCGCTTCCCACAGTCGGAGAGGGGCTTACAGCTGAAATAGCTGGACGACACTGGACAGGAACGAAAACGGCTGTACATCAGATGCGATGAAATTGATCAACGCGCCGATTCGCGCTGCCCGCAGGGGCGGGCGAGCGGCATAAAGGCTCGTTAGATTTCGCCAAGTTGGAGCCCGCAATTCGCGGCACCCCAGTGGTCGAATCTCACACCACGCGCACTCTTTTTTGCGCCGGTATCCCGAACCGCAATCGGGAAGAACCAACACATTATGAAACCAATACCTCAAATTAGTCAGAACCAGCGCGGCTCGCGTCGCGACAACGGCGCACGCCGCAAGCACCCGAGTTCTCCGTTAGCGGAGTACAATTATCGTCCAACAGCCGAAACGCAGTTGAGTTCCTCCGCCGGTCAGCCGGTCGCTAAGTCGCCCGCATTTTACAAATTAAGCAGTGAATTCTTCGGCGCAGAAACAAGCCGACGTTATCTCGCTGAGCTCTTGTCCTTCATTCTGATCACTGGCATCGCCGCTTGGCCGGTCGTGTCGATGCTCATCGCAGTGACTCGCCTGATCAGGAATTATTAACAGCGGGAGGAGGTGATTTCGGCGGGGCGCCGAGACCAGCACGCGAGGCGCGTGCGGTCCCCGGAGGAATCTGCCGCCGACACGACCGCCGACGCAGCGTTATGCATGCATCGTAAGCGGCATTATGATGCAGCTTGATGCAGACTGAAACCGCGCTTTTGGTGCTCGCTGTATCGTCGTGACGCGCGGATCAACAAATCGCGCGAACGGAAAAGGATCGGACAGTACGGCGGCAATCTGCAAAGGGACCTTGCGGTTCCGTCAAACCGATGGCGGCTTGTCGCTGGCATGCAAATGGCGCAGACAAAGGGGTGCCGACGAAATTCGCGAAACGTTGGCTTCGGCTCCGGCAGATTGTCGAACCAGTTCGCCAACTCGCTATTGAAGGTTTGTTCCGCAATGTCGCGTCCGGGATCGAACGGGTCGAGTGCGTAGGCGAAGCGGTCGTAGAGAACGGCGAGATGAGGAATTTGCTCCCGAAGGAAATCCTCTAGCTGTGCATTTCCTGGAGTCTCTGACATTTGTTCCGAAGATCCAGGACGCGATCATAAAAGAATTCAGAGCCGCACGCCGGATGTTCCCTGGAGAGTTCCGCGAGACGCCCGGCAAATTCGTCGCACGCTTTCGTCATGGCTCCCCACCATGCGGCAATTTTTTTCAGATCGTCTTCTTTGCGAACGCACAGGGCAACCGTCCGATACATACCGAGAAGTTGTTGCTCGAGGTTGCTGGCTTCGGCATAAAACGGCCCACACAAATCAGCGGGAATTTCGCTCAATCGTCGATTCGTTTTTTCCAGAGTTGCTCGGGACAACTCCAGCACATCGGAAGTATCGAAACATGCGCTCATTTCAAAACTACAGTAATACGGAACCCCACTATGTCTCAAGACTCCTTCGACAGGTGAAGCGAGGCCTTTCCGAAATCTAATCTGGCCCTGAATTACAGCTTGGCGTAAACGCCGAGCAGAGGGCGGCGCGATGGAGTTTTCGATCGGAAATCGCTGACAAAACCCTCCCGGGTGCGGAGCTCGACGTGCCCAACACTTCGGGCGGTGCCGTACACCAGCACCGAACCAACGGGCGCGGCGAATGGATCGTTCACAGGCAGTCTCTTGAATCCGTAATTGCTGACGAGTTCTTGGGCGGCGTCCCTGGCGAGTTCGCTTTTCGGGCGGGAATCAATCACACCGGAAGCGAGCAATGCGTCTTTTACATAATGCCAGCACCTCGAGCGCGAGTGCGCATGCGCGCGTTCCTCCGCGATGCTAGCTGCTTGCATCAGCCTGCCATCGATGTGTCGATCAACTCTGCCGAAGGGATAAACGATCTGCTTGGGATAATACTGCGAGATTACGGGCACTGATTCTTTTTTGCCCTCCGCTGTTTTGTAGCTGAAATGGCTAAAGGGCCATTTCGTTTTACTTGCGTTTTGTCTCTCAACGGGTTTGTCGATCGGTCGCACCGGCTCGGCTACAAATGTTTGCGCCGAATCTTTGGCAACTACTGGCACTGGCTCTTTCTTGACCGGCGGCGCCGGCTTTCTCGCGATCACGGGCGCTCGCTTTTTGGTGATCGCCCTCACTGGCTTATCCGTAGTTTCCTGTGCGGACTTCTGCGTGATCACCTGAACCATGTCGTCAGCGGACTTTTGATCGCCGTGGCTCGCAAGGTCCAACGTTGACGGAGCCAATGCCTGCGCGCGAGCGGCTCCGCTGGAAATGACCAAGAGCGAAGTGGTTGCCAATGCCAAGCATACCGGTCGCCACATGGAGGCGAGGTATGCCGGGAACTACAGCATTAGGCAAGCTTTTTCTTGAAAAAAATTTCGGGCGGGGGAAGCGTCGCCTTTACCTGCTGTGTCCTTGGTTAATTGGGCGTGTCTGTTCCGCTGCTAATCGTA
>QHOF01000011.1 GCA_003219335.1 Verrucomicrobiota bacterium
ACGCGCTCGGCTTTCTGCGCGAAGGCAACACGCGAATCCCGACATATTTTGTGGAATGTTCTCACGGCGCGCTGCCAAATCACGCCTATGCGATTGAAGGCACCAAACAGATCCTTGCTACTGGCCAATGCAGCTTGCCAACTTCGATTCCCAAGACGCGCGGAGCAGAAGCGATTGCCAAAGCCGCTGCGCGACGCGTCCGCGAGCAGGCCGCGGAAGAAGAAGCTTTGCGCGCGCTTAGCCGTCGCGTGCGCGGGAGGTCGCGGGCAGTTGGTGACATCAAGGAGACGCCGCTGTCACGCGATGAGATCGTTGCGGGCGAAATGCTCCTGCGCAGTTTTCTTGGGGACGCTGGGGTCAGCCCGGCTGCGGAGATGACGGAGATGGCGCCCCCTCCGCGGGCGTTCCACCGCCAGCAGCGATAGCGACTTCTCCGACTCCGATAAAGAGCAAAACGCCAACCGTGAGGATTGCAATTCAGCTCAAGCGCGCTCGGATTGAGGAAATCACGGCGGCCGACGCGATTTCCGTTGGTCATTACGTTGGTGTCACGCCGCAATACGCGGAACTTGCGATTGATCGGGCGATCAGCAAAACGCCGAGAGGCAAGAAGAGGGCAGATGGCAAACTGCTGATCACTGACTTATGTCAGCGTGGGACAATCGTGGGCGAGCTCGGGCAAATTTTCATCTTGCCGGACCCGCGCAAACCGGGACGCGTCATTGCCATTGCGGGAATGGGTCAACCAGGCACCTTCCGGGCATCTGAGCTCGCAATTCTGTCGCGTGAATTGGTCTGGGCGCTCGGTCGCAGCGGTTGCAAGAATCTGGCGTCGGTGTTGATTGGCGCGGGCGCAGGGAATTTGGAGACGCGAGATGCGGTGCAAGCCTGGCTGCGAGGCATTCGTCGCGCATTGCACGACGCCCACGCAGCTTCTCAACCTCGGCTCCGGAGCATTACCTTCGTCGAGCTTTCTCCCGGCAATTTCGTGCGGGTGCATCACGCACTGGAGGAGGCCGTGAAGACTTTTGGGAATGATCCCGAGACGCCAATGGAAATCATTTACACCGCCCCCTCTGATGCGGCCTTGCGCGAGGCAAAGCGAGCAGCGGAGAAGGACGCCGCTAAACGCGCTTCAGACGAAGAACGCAGATCCTTTACCGCCCCCACCAGGACCACTGCTGACGCCGAGCCGATGCGCCTGACCATTCAGCTACAGGCCGATACGTTTCAGTTTGCCGCATTGACCGCGGAAGCTTCGATCCCGCAGCGCGACACGCGAATCGACCCCGCGCTCGTGGAAGAATCGAATGACGCACTGCCGGTGGCCGAATCCTTCGCCAAGCAATTTGACCATGGACACCTGCTCGGCCGGCTCCTGCTCCCGCGCGATATGCGGGACATGATCCTGCAGCAGACGGTCCCAATCGTTCTTGCGCTGGACGCGACCACCGCGCGGATTCATTGGGAAATGGTCGCGGCTGAAGCTGCCGGTGCCGCGGTCGATTTCAATCCAGAGCGGTTCCTCGGCACGTTCCACGGGCTCACACGCCAACTGCGCACAACCTTTGCGCAATTGCCAGAGCCGCCGATTTTGACCGAGCGCCCTCTGCGGGTTCTCGTTGTCGCAGACCCGGCCGAGGACGCCCCGCTGCCCGGTGCACAAGAGGAAGGCGAGGCGGTCGCAGCGATTTTCGACGAATTTGCTCAGCACTCCGGGCGAAGAGTGGAGGTGGTGCGGCTTTTCGGACCCGGCCGGGCAACGCGCGTCAATGTTCTTGATCATCTCATCAATCAGCATTTCGATTTGATGCATTACGCAGGTCACTGCTTCTTCAACAAGGCGAACCCGCCGCTCTCGGGATGGATTTTCACCGGCCAAAAAGTCCTGAGCGCAAATGAACTGAATCGAATCGATCAAGTTCCGCGCTTCATTTTCTCGAACGCGTGTGAGTCAGGCATCACGCCGGACCGTGCGGACAAGCGATCCGCATTGATGGCGCCGAGTTTTGCGGAATCATTCTTCGCTCGCGGAGCTAATTTTGTCTGTACGGCGTGGCCGGTGGATGACACCGCCGCGCTCGAGTTTGCACGTCGATTTTATCGCGGCATTCTCGGGCTGTACGATCAGAGCTTGTTTGCCGAATCGTTGCACGAAGCGATGCGCGAGGCGCGCCGCGAGATCGCCCGTCTCGGTGCCGGGGGCATGCAAACATGGGGGGCATATCAGCATTACGGCGACCCGAATTTGCGGATCATTCCACTCGGAGCGCAGACGAAAACGACCGTGGCACGCGCAAGAAAGGCGGCCTGGCCGGTCGTGCGGAAGTCGCGTCAACCCCGGAAACAGTAGCGGTTTCCGATAACAGTTGTCTTCGCGCCCGCTTTAATCGCGCGCGAGACGTTTCATTTGCGCAGTCATTCGAGAATTTTAAAGGCACCTGAAAATGGAACAGACCGCTTCACTGGCGGGACTGCTCCAAGCATCTGCGAACGCGCCGTCGCCAGAAGCAGCGAACTCCCGCTGATAGCGCTGCGAAAATGGGCGACCGGCGGCACGCACCCACAAGGCCCTGCGAATTCCGCCGGTCAATCAACCGAAAGATTTATATAACCGCCGCTCTTCCACCAGCCTCGCGGTAGAAACCGGATCAGCCTGCGTATCCGTGGTCGCGCTCGTATGCCCGAATCGCTCGACGCGTCTGCGGTCCCATGACTCCATCGACGGCTCCGCGGTAATAACCCGCGCGAGCAAGCCGGCGCTGCAACTCGGCTACCCGGCCCCGGCTGCTGTCGCCGTAACGTCCGTAGCCGGAGTCGCCGTATTGATTGCCTCCATAGCCGTAGCCATATCCGTAACCGTAGGGGTAACCATAGCCATAACCGTAGGGGTAACCGTAGCCATAGCCATAGTATCCGTAAGGATAGCCATAGCCCCAGCCCCAATAGGGCCAACCCCAGCCCCACCACCCCGGAAAGCCGAAGTCACCGATGAACACAACCCGGTTGCTGACGAACCGGTTGCGGAAGAAGCGATCGTCACGATCATTGTCGAAACGGCGGAAGCGATCATTACGATCATTGCGGCCACTAAATGTGCCCATTCCGCTCCGTGCGAAGGTGTGTCCGCCTCGTGCAGGCATCGAAGTGAAATGGCCGCCACCGCGGGGAGTCGCTGTGACCAGTGGTGCAGTAACTGTTAGTGCAAAAAGGCAAGTCACGAAGAGTAGAAACTTTGAATTATTCATAAGAGGTGAGTTTTCGCTTAATTAGACACCGTATGGGGCATAAAGTCTCGCTTTTTTTGTCACAAAAGAAAAAATTCTGCCCGCTAAACTTGGGGGCCATGCGTTGAGTGGCCCCTCTCGAACAAATGACCGGCGGCTCGCCCCTTTTGCCCTGCGACGCCGCCGGTCAAAGCTAACCGAAACCCGGGGCTCGACTTGAGACTAAGCGAGCCCTAATCTGTCGAGGAGCGGCTGGCTGATCGTGCCGTCCACGGCTAACCCATGCCGGCTTTCGTAAGCGGCGATCGCAGCACGGGTTCGTGGTCCCATGATTCCATCGACCGCGCCGCGGTAGTAGCCGATTTCACCCAAGCGCTGCTGCACCGCTGCAACCGTTGATGTGTCGTAGCCATACGCTGGCGCGTAGTACGAATAGTTGTAGCTATATGGGTAGCTCCCATAGTACGAATACGGATAATACCCGTAGTAATCGTACGGCCAGCCCGAGTAGTAACTATAGTATGGGTATCCGCCGTAGTAGCCGCCAGTGCCGTAGTAACGAGTTCCGCTGTAACCTGCGCCACCATAATGGCGCGTGCCGCCCATACGATTGCCAGCGTAGTAATGGGTGCCGCCAATACGCGAGTTCATGCTCTGGCGATATCTCGGCGTCACCTGTGTCGTTCGCGCAGCCATTCGCTGGGGTTTCGAGGCGGACGTCGCCATCGATTTCTTGTGCATCTCGCCAAAAGCTGGCGACGCGATCAGCGCGCCTGCAGCCAGGCAGCTGATCAAAACTAAACGTTTGCTTTTCATCGGATTATTTCCTCCTTTTTTATTGCTCATCTCACAAAGCGCTGCCCGCGAGAGCGTTCGCGGGTTCGCCGCGACGGATACGCCGCGGGGTACGCTGTGAGATTGCTACCAATTAAAAACCGAAAACACACTCGAGTTTCGCTCAGATTTGCTGCTGGTCAGCGCGCACCGATAGCGATTATGATAGGCCGCAAAAGATGCTAAAGCGCGTCGCGATCTTTTCAGGCATGCTCGCATGCCAAGCATTCTGCCTAGGGGCGCTGGAACGGAGCGTGAGTCCCTCGCACCAATTCATTATCTACGGCGCTGATGCGTCCCTGCGCGGAGCGATCTCCAGCCTGGCAGAGCAGACCAAGCAAAATCTTCTGTCGCTGTTGCGGCAGCGCGACGACTGGAAGACGGCCATCGTGATCAATTTAGAACCGCAGCAGGCAAATCTCCCCGAAATTCCGTCAGCTGACCTCCGATTTAGCCAGACCGGTTTTGGCCTCAAGCTGCAGATCGACCTGACTATCTCACAGGGCCTCGATGTTTCCTTGATCGAGCGCGAACTTCTGCGCGCAGTTTTACTGGAGATGATTTATCGAAAACAAGCGCACATCGCCGCCGGCAGCACGTTTGTCAAGCCGCCGGATTGGTTGATTGATGGCGTGCTTGCGCTTGCGCCCGGTCGCGATCGCGAACCGCTGATTGAAGCGTTGGCTGCCGCGAATAACGCGATGCCGCTGGAGAGATTTCTTCGTCAGCGTCCTGGGATTCTCGATTCTGCGGGCCGCGCGCTTTATCGCGCATATTCTTTTGCGCTGGTGCAGATGCTAATCGATGAAAAGAACGGTGCGGCCCGTCTGGCGCAGTACATTAGTCGGCTGGTTGACGCATCAAACGATGCGCTCGCGGATTTGGCGGCACATTTTTCGTTCCCCGCTGGCGATGCGGAGAGAGCGTGGCAATCCACGTTGAGCCGCTTGAGAAGCTTGCAGCGATACCGGCTGCTCACTTTTTCTGAGAGCGAGCGACGTCTCGATGAATTGTTGCGTCTGAAAAGCGCAGAAGCGAACAAGCCGGCCAAGCTGGTGCGGCTCGACGAGCTCGCGCAGCACAAACTTTCTGTCGCTGAGAGAGTGGCGCTGAATCAACTAAGCCGCGACCTGCTGGTGTTCACCGTTCAGGCCAATCCGGTTTTGCGCCCGATCGCGCGTGAATACCAGCAGATTGCAGCGCTGCTTGCCCGCGGAAAACGGCGAGGGATCGCCAAAAGTCTTTCGCTTTTGGGCGCGACTCGGCAGCAACTCGCCGCGCGCATGAGCGACATAGACGATTACATGAACTGGTTCGAGGCAACTCAAATGAAGAGCGATAGCGGCAATTTCACCGATTATCTTAAAGCGATGGACCAGCCGCAGCTCTCAGCGCCAAAGCGGCGGGATCCCCTTTCGGCATACGTCGATGTACTGGAGGACCAATTCGAACCTTGATGTTGCCTTCAAGGAGCGACGGCTTCAACGGACAGTTGCCCGTCCGGCTTTGGCGATTATCTTCCAACTGCGTCTCATGAGTGCGCATTTCTGCTGATGCAAAAGATTGGTTTCGCCGAGGCTCTCGATTCGATTATCGCCGCCGACCCACGTTATCAGAGGGACGGCTACGTCTTTTTGCGCGACGCGCTCGATTTTACGACCAAGCAGCAGAAGAAGGTCAAGGGTGTCAGTGTGCGCCATGTGACGGGGCCGGAGTTGCTCGAAGGCGTGCGGCAGTATGCGATCAAGGAATTCGGTCCGATGGTGATGACGGTGTTCGATAGCTGGGGCATTCATTCCTGCGAAGACATCGGCAACATCGTGTTTAACCTGATCGGCGCCGGGGTGTTCGGTAAGACTGAGCAGGATTCGATCGAGGACTTCAAGAACGTTTATGATTTTCAAGAGGCTTTTGTGAAACCGTTCGCCCCCGAAAGACGAGCGACGGCTAAATCACGAGCGCAATCGCCCGCGCCAAAGCCCGCGGGTTCTTCGGCTAAGTGAGAAGTGGGATGTGATTGGTGAGAAGTAACCAGCGGAGACGATTCCCCGGTCGTTGGTCGCCGATCTTGGCATAGCTTTTCGCGGCAGCCACGACATTGAAACGCTAGATCGCTTCGTCGTTAATTCGTCATTCCTCATTCGGATTTCGTCATTTTATTATAAGTAATGTATCGTGTACGACTGGTGAAGTTTTTCTGTGCGGCTCTATTATTCAGCATGGTTAATTTGAAAGCGGCGCCAGCCGGGCCCTCGCCCACGATCACGTTTCCGCTAAGCACGGCGCAGAAATGGATTCTGTCGAACGGACTGACGATCATCGTGCAGGAAGATCGCAGCGCTCCGGTGGCCAGTGTGCAGGCTTGGTGTGCCACGGGGAGTGTCTACGAGGATCAGCATCTGGGCGCGGGCTTGTCCCACATTCTCGAGCACATGCTCTTTAAGGGAACAAAGACCCGATCCACCAATCAGATCGCGCAAAAAATCCAGGACGTCGGCGGATACATCAACGCCTACACATCGTTCGATCGCACGGTTTTTTGGATCGACGTGCCGAAAGATGGCGTCCCCACGGCGCTCGACATTCTGGCGGACGCCATGATGAATTCGACCCTGCCGCCTGAAGAATATCAGAAAGAGCAGGAAGTCATCCGGCGCGAATTCGCCAT
>QHOF01000012.1 GCA_003219335.1 Verrucomicrobiota bacterium
TTTGTTTTCGGAGTTGTTTGCATTTTGAGGGTCTTCTTTGCGATGAGGCTTGTCTGGGGGTTCCTGGGGCGTAGCGGTAAGACGGTCCCACTGGACCTGCTTTGCGAGGAGGCTTGTCTGGGGGGTTACTGGGGAGTTGCTATCTGAGGGGTGTCTAGGGGGAGGGGATCTGCTATCGATTGGTTAGGCTTGCTTGCGCGGCGTCTGACACAGACGCCCTACAATGTTGGGTCTGCGTCTGAAAGATCGTTGTGGGGGGCCTGGGGGTGTTGGTGAATTGATTACACTGCAGCGCCGGGGTGGCCGCGACTGCGGTTCCACCTCTTCGTCACTAGCCGCGCTCGAGCGCGGTGTGCGCGTTGACCTCGGTAGGAGAAGGAGAAGGCGGCACAGCATAAGATCTGGCGCCCGGTGCGAGGAAGCGCTATCGGGCACCGCTCTGGGGGGCATCGCGATATACATTCTCACCTTCCTATTCGGGAATGGCGGGGCGAAGTTCCGAAAAAATTTCTGTTTCTGGCAAAAATTCGACCAAATTGGCTGCCTAGCTCGGGTCCTATGGGTTGCAAATTGGCGCGGAGTCTCGTTAGTCTAAGACCGCTTATGAAAATCGGCGTTTTTGGTAGGGAGTGTCTCCTGATTTTTTTGGCGGGGAATTCCCTTAGGGGATGGTGTGAACAGCGGTGAACAGGTCGGCTTTGTCGTCGGGAAAAGGTCCCTAGGTGGGCTTCGCCGGAGTTGAAATGATGAAGGGTTAGGGAGTGCGTCGACATGTCGCCGCTTTCGAAATGGCGGACATGTCCGCGCACTCCAAATTCTTATCCGTAAAATCCGTGGTCGCCCTTCAACCCTTTAACCCTTCAGCCACCCTACCCGAGGCTCCGCCTCCTCACGCCGCAGGGAAACGGACCACCTTCTTTTTGCCCCTGTCAATGATTGGCTTGGGCGGCAAAAAAGTTTCCTCCACGTGTTTGGTGGCGCGGGCGACCAGCTCCCGGCCGCTGCCCAGGCCGAGCTTGTGTTTGATGTTCTCGCGATGGCTCTCAATCGTTTTCACGCTCAGATTGAGCGAATGCGCGATCTGTTTGTTGGCGAGTCCCGAGCCGAGCAAATGGAAGATGTTCATCTCGCGATCGGACAGATTTTCAATTGCACCGGAAGCGCGGGGCGAACGGTGCTCAGCAAAGCGCGCTTCGAGCGATTTCTTGAACGCGCGCAGGGCCACGTCGCGGCTGACGTAAATGTTGCCGCTTAAGATTTCGCGAATGGCGGCTAACAATTCTTCCTTGGGCGCTTTTTTCATCACGTACCCGTCCGCGCCCGCGCGGAGGGCGCGCTCTGCAAACAGGATTTCCTCAAAGGCCGAATACACCAGGACCAGCAGAGCAGGCCGTTCTTTCTTGAGGCGCTTAACAAATTCCAGGCTGTCGCCGGACCCGAGCCGGAGCGCGGTCAGCAGCAAATGTGGTTTGCACTCAGCGATCTTATGGCGCGCATCCCGCATGCAGTCGGTTTCGCCGCACACCATCAAGTCCGGCTGCGAATTGAGGCAATCTGCAATCCCGTAGCGAAGCAGCGGGTGCTCTTCCAACACTAGGACGCGCTTTTTCGCGATCTGTCGTGCGGGCGCAATTTTCCCTGGCGCGTGTGTATGTGAGGTCTGCATCAGGGACTGATCGCGCCGGGGAAGGAGTCTGCCCGTGAGAATTGGTTAGACGGTTTACCCATCTGTGGTTCGATAACGCGCAGTTTTTTCGCTTGTCGCAAATTAATTGTAAAGCAAAAAAGTGCAGATTTTTTTGCGGTCATGAGGAAGGCGTCTGACACAGACGCCCTACAATTTTGGCAATTGTGATTGGCGTCTGCCGCGGCGAACGCCCTACAATGCACTTATGGCTCGGCCGCCCCGAGGTCCTGTAATGTTACCGTGGGATTGCCGCGTAATTTATTTTCTCACCGTTTGCGTTATTCCTCGTCACAACGTCCTGGCAAACGACGCTGCCTGGCGCGCTCTGCGCCAAACGTTAAGACGCTTGGACAAATGGAACATATATTGCGTCCTAGTGATGCCAGACCACGTCCATCTGCTGAGTGCGCCGCTGGAACGCGAATTAAGCGTAGCAGCGTTTCTGAAATGGCTGAAACGCTGGTTCAACGAGGTTTATGACTTTCCCCTGGAGCGCCAGTGGTAACCGGGCGGATTTGACCGTTCTGCGAACTTCGGAATCCATTCGCGAGAAGTGGAATTACGTTCGCGAGAACCGCCCGACTTAAACTGCTCCAGCGGCAGATCACAAAACTGGAGCTGGCGATCGGCTCCATCTTGGAAGAGCAATCTGCGCTGAAGCAAAAAGGAGAGCGCCTGCAACAAGTCAAAGGCGTCGGCTTGATCACCGCTGTCACCTGCGTCGCTCTCTGTCCAGTCCAGGCGCCAAACAGCAGCTCTGGTCGGCGTGGCTCCCTACGACAACGATAGCGGAGCGCGTAGAGGCTGGCGCCATATCGCAGGCGGCCGCCCCAAATTACGCCGTGCCCTGTGCATGGCCGCGATCAGCGCCATCCGCTCAAACCCAACCTTGCGCGGCTTTTACCAGCAACCGCGTCAGCGCAACAAACCACCCAAAGTCGCCCTGGTCGCCGTCATCAGAAAACTCGCCATCCTCTTGAATCAACTGCTCCGAAATCCTTCTTTTTTGCCAGCCAGCTAAACACTGTTGTTACAACATCCGTCAAATCCGCGTAATCCGTGCTGGCTTCTGTCCGGCCCCCTTACAATCCCGTTGGGCGATTGATGAATGTCGACGGGATTTTGAATCGTTTGGACAAATGCGCAGCCAGCGCTTTTACGCCGAACACTTCCGTAGCGTAATGGCCGCCGAGCAGAAGGTTCATGCCGAGCTCTTCAGCCGCAACGGCGGCCCAGTGCGGCGCTTCGCCAGTGATAAAGGTGTCGATGTTTTCCTGCGCGACCCGGTAGATTTCCGAGCCGGCGCCACCAGTCACAATGCCGATCACGCGTGTTTGTTTCGGGCCGGAATCGAAAACTTTTACCGGGGCGTTCAATGCTCTTCGCAATTTACGAACGAGTTCGCTGCGCGGCATTGACGCGCGTACTTTGAGTCCGATCGGCTGGCCTTTTTCTTCCAGAAACGGCTGCGCCGATTTGGACTGCGGCGACATGTCGCCGCTTTTGAAAGCGCGGACATGTCCGCGCACTCCAAGAGGCAGACCAAGCGCGCGGGCAAGCTCTGCGTTATTGCCGACCTTGGGATGGATATCCAGAGGGAGGTGCGCGCTGTAAAGCGCGATGTCGTTTGCAAAGGCGATTTGCAATTGCCCGCGCAAGGCGCTTCTCACCGGTTGCAAGCCGGGCCAGAACAAGCCGTGGTGCACGATCAAAAGATCGATCTTCTTCCTAGCGGCCTCGGTGAAAACGCGCGTCGAAACATCCACCGCCGCGCCGACCCGCGTGACGCGCCCTGAGTTTTCAATTTGCAGACCGTTGAGCGCGTTGTCCCAGTCGCCCACCTCGCGGATACGCAGGAAGTTGTCCGTGTAACGAACGATCTCGGTCAGCGAAGCCATGAGGAGTGATCAAGGGTTAACGAACCACGGATAACGCGGATGGGACGGAAAAGGAAGAAGGAATGCTTTTCATCCATGAATCCAATGAGAAACGCCAGCGGTTCGCCGCAAATCCCAAGAAACAAATCAGACCTGAATTCGTAGTTTTATCCGCGTGATGCGCGTAATCCGTGGTGTTCTGCCTTCTCTTTGCTTGACGAACTCCGCGCGTCTTGTGACCTTCGGATGAAACGATGGCAATGAATGTGGAATACACCGATGCACCGGCGACTCGGCCCGAGCCGAGCGCAGGAGATAAAATGCCCTGCCCATACTGCGGACATCTCCTGCCAAAGAATGCGGAACGCTGTGACCAGTGCGATTGGACGCGCCCTGCGACGCAAACTGCCGAGGGTAAAGCGAGCGACGCAGTGGCGGTTCTCTTCAGTATCATCCCGGGGTTAGGACACATTTACAAGGGACATATCCTGGCGGGCTTTCTCTGGATGGCCGGCGCAATTCCTGTGGGCATCTTTGTGGTGCTGGCCGCATTCGCCTCTGCCGGATGGGGGCTGGGCCTGTTTTTCTTTTACCTCGCTGCAGTGATGCTGCATGCGTACGCGGTGGTTGATCGCGTCGCGCCGCCGAGACCAGATGAGGGAGAGGAGTATTAACTGCGTTGACAGTTGATCGGGGAGCGCACTGCCCGCACATAGGCGGGCAGTGCGCTACCCAATCACGATCTCGCGGCGGCGTGATGAATTTCTTGGAGAATTTCGCGCATGCCGTAGCGAAATTTCCAGTTCGGATAATGCGCTTGAAACTTGCGGACGTCGCTGATCCACCAGATGTGGTCGCCGATGCGGTGGGTTTCCTCGTACGTCCAGTTTATCTTTTTGCCGCTGATTTCCTCGCACATCTCGATGGCTTCGAGCATGGAACAGTTGCTGTGCCGGCTGCCGCCGACGTTATAGACTTCGCCGGCGCGCGGCGCCCGAATGAATTCCGCGAACGCTTCGACGAGGTCGAAACTGTGGATGTTGTCGCGCACCTGTTTGCCTTTGTAACCAAAGACGCGGTAACGCCTGCCGCTGACGGCGCAAATCATCAGATAAGAAAGAAAACCGTGTAGCTCGGTCCCCGCGTGCGCAGGCCCGGTGAGACAACCGCCACGGAAAGAGACGGTGGGCATTCCAAAATAGCGCCCGTATTCCTGAACGAGAATGTCCGCGGCAACCTTGGACGCGCCGAAGAGTGAATGTTTCGTGTAATCGATGCTCATCGTTTCCGAGATGCCCGGCTCGTATTCGTGGCCCGGCTCGATTTCCCAGCGTTTCTCCAGTTCGCGCAGCGGCAAACGATTCGGCGTGTCGCCATAGACTTTGTTGGTGGAAGTAAAAATGAATGGCGCTTCGGGAGAAAACTTTCTAGCGGCTTCGAGCAGATTCAGCGTGCCGTTGGCGTTTACGGTGAAATCGGTTTGCGGATCGCGAGCGGCCCAGTCGTGTGACGGTTGCGAGGCGGTATGCACGATCGCTTCGATCGCGCCGCGATACTGTTTGAACAGATCCATCACCGCAGCGGCGTCCCGAATATCCATGTCGTGATGTTCGTAACCGCGAATGTGTGCGATTAAATCGTCGCGCGTTTTTTTCGTGGAGGCTTCGGCGCCGAAAAATTCCGCGCGCATGTCGTTATCCATTCCGACGACGCGTGCCCCTTCGTTTGCGAAGCGCCTCACGGTCTCCGATCCGATCAGACCCGCAGAACCTGTGACGATGATCGTGCGCATCATGTTACAGTAGCGCAGGCTGTGCTACTCCTCGATCATCCATGTCAGTTCTCCCGCTGTTGGATTCACTCGCGCGGCAGGCAACTGCCGGTCGCCTTCCAACACGCGCTCGATTAACTCCGGACTTTTCGAAGCCCCCACCAGAAACAATATGTGCCCCGCGTGATTGATGAGCGGAAAAGTGAATGTCAATCGCCAGGCGTTCAACTTCGGAACGAAATTTGCCGCGACCCGCCGCGTTATTTCCTCCAATGCGGCGGTCCCGGGAAAAAGCGATGCCGTATGACCGTCATCGCCAAGGCCGAGAAGAATCAGGTCATGCCGATAGATCGCTTCGCCGCGTTGGGTGGCCATGAGATCGAGACGGTCCTGGTATTCCCGCGCGGCGATTTGCGGATCGATTTCGCCGCGCATGCGCATGATTGATTTTTCGGGAACGGCGGCAGGCGCCAGCAGAGTTTCCCGCGCCATCCTGAAGTTGCTCTGTTGATTGTCAGGTAGAACGCAACGCTCGTCGCCGAAGGTGATATAATCCAACTCCCACGGCAGATCGTGCGCGATCGCCGCAAGCCGGGCGTAAACCGGCGCGGGCGTGTTCCCGCCCGAGAGCGCAATCCGGAATCCATTGCGTTCGCCGATCGCCTTGTGCGCCTGTTCAAGAATGAAGTCCACCGCGTCGACGACGAAATTTTCCGTTCGTATCACCTGAGGCTTCGTTTTCATCCCCCGATTACAACTACCGACAATCGCACAATGCCGTGACGCGTATTAAAGCGACGCGAGGACGCCCGCACACGGGCGGGCAGGCTGTACGCATTCCAAAAGCTTCGGGAAACAGGAACGGCGCCCTCGTGAATGTCGCACGAAGTGCTTTGGGAGTGCGAGGCGTCGTCGCATCGCAATCATAGCGTTAATGTCACTGTATTGCGTGAGTACCCAGTGGGTGATGGCAAGATCTCGTTCCCGATAACCGTTAACCGATCACTGGTAACAGCCGGTCAAACGGTGCAATGCGACTGGCCGCGCTTTTGCAGGTAACGCTGATGATATTCTTCTGCGCGCCAGAACTTCGGCGCGGGTTCAATTTGCGTCACGATTGTCCGATTGAAGCGGCCGCTCTTTGCCACTTTTTCCTTTGACGTCTTGGCCGTCGCCTCTTGTTCCGGCGAATGATAAAAAATCACCGAGCGATATTGCGTTCCCACATCGGGGCCCTGCCGGTTCAAGGTGGTCGGGTTATGGTTCGACCAAAAAACATTCAAAAGTTCGTCATAGTTGATCTGCGACGGATCGAACTCCACCTCCACCACCTCGGCGTGCCCAGTCTTATCCGTACAAACATCTTGATACGTCGGATTCTCTTTCCTTCCGCCTGCATAACCGACGGACGTGGACAAGACGCCCTTCAAATTGCGGAAAGTTTCTTCCACTCCCCAGAAACAACCTGCGCCGAATGTGGCTTTCTCCGTTTGCATGTGAAGACGATGATGCGATTGCGCGTGATGCGCAACCCCACGCTGCTCGAGAATTCCTGGGGTGATGCCCCAGGTTCGCCTCGGCGAATCCGTCCTATGGCGGACTGGTTTGAGATCGCGCCTTCGGCGCTAACCGTTTTGCACGGCGGAAAAGATAGACAAATGCGCCGGATTTTGGCTGTAGTGTGCGCTGTCCTCACCGCAGCTGGAGTTGATGCGGCTAGAGAATCCGCTGGGACCGCGCACACTACAGCACTTGCGCGTCGGTTTGAGGTCGAAGACTTCGTTGAACACATTCGCTGCTTGACTCGCGGCTATGCGTCTCATTTGCATAGCCCGAAAGTCCAATGGCAATCCATGACGACTTGCGGCACATTGAACGCCCTAACCGAATGAACGCCTCTCCCACTACTCTTCGGCAGACTCGTCCGCTCCTGCCCGTGCGGTTCCTTAATGGATGCGGCGCGCTACTGGGAAAAAAGCGGAGTCCATCTGTCCGGATGCAAGCGGTTGATCTGATCGAGACCGCGAGGCGACGCTGCGGCCTCGATGATTTTGGCGCAGGCGATTTTTTTGAGGCGCTGTCGCGTTTGCTCGAATCCTGCCAGACCGAGGCGCAGCTGAATCTGATTGGAAAAATCGCGCTCCGGACGGATGTTTTGCAGACGTTATGCTCGCGGCTGCGCATGGAACGGGACCGGCAGCTTTATCCCGAGATCGCGCGCCAGGAAATCCGCGAACCGCTCTTTATCGTAGGGTTGCCTCGCAGTGGTACCACCATATTGCAAATGCTGCTCGCAGCGGACCCGGAGCATCGATCCCCTCTCATGTGGGAAGTGATGACGCCTTCCCCACCTACCACCGCCGACGAGAAGCGCCGAATTCAGCGCGCGACCCAGAGTGCGAACTTGTTCAATTGGCTCGCGCCTACTTTCCGCTACGTGCATGCCGTCGGCGCAGAACTTCCTCAGGAGTGCGTCCGGCTTATGACTCCCACCTTTATGAGTGATCAGTTCGATGCGATGTATTACGTGCCGTCGTATCGCGCCTGGCTTTTTCAACAGGATTTACGGCCCGCATACGAATATCATCGCCGGTTTCTTCAACATCTCCAGTTTCGGCGCGCCGGTCGCCGGTGGGTCCTCAAAGCCCCTACCCACATGTTTGCATTGCCAGCGCTGCTTTCAGTTTATCCGGACGCATTGTTCGTGCAGGTGCACCGGACGCCGGTCGAAGCCATGGCTTCGGTAGCAAGTCTTATCACGATCCTTCGCAGCGCGTTTAGCGACGGCGTTGACCCGGTCGTCATCTGCCGCGATTCAATCCAGTACTGGTCGGAAACGATGGAGAAATTTTTGGAAGACCGCGACCGGTTGCTTAACGGACGCATCTGCGAACTCGATTATGACCAGATCTGCCGGAACCCCATAGCCGCGGTCGGGCGAATCTACGATCATTTTGGCTGGTCGTTGTCGCCAGAGGCAGAGCGGCGCATGCGCGCTTTAATGGTAAGCCGCGCGGGGAACGGACGTGGCAATCATCACTATCAATTGGCGGACTTTGGTGCTGCTCCCGATCAAGTGCTCAGGGCGTTCATGTCCTACTGCCTGCGTTTTGGTTTTTCATTGCCAGATGATGGGGCAGCGCCATCGCCGCAGCACGGTTTGGGTGCGGTGGCAGTCACGACGGTAAATAACGCAGTTGGGAGATAACCGCCTGCGCAAGTAACCAGGTTCCGACCTCGAACCTGACCAGTTGAAAAGAAGCGCTGTAGCGTCCGCTGTCTCAGCGGACTCCCATTGCTGCGCCAACGCCCGATGCGCTGAGGACAGCGCACGCTACAGCCGAAACCTGGCAAGCACTTCGGCCCATGACGCCTTATGTTGTTGCTGTGCCAAGCAGATGAGTGAAACTACGCCACATGAATTTTGAAGCGCGGCGCACCATTACCGCCGACCACCCGAGCCTGGCCGGACATTTTCCCGGCGCGGCGATCGTTCCGGGAGTGGTTATCCTCGACGAAGTGGCCGCTGCGTTGCTTGAGTGGCGCAAAGAGTGTCAGCTTACCGGCATCCGAACGGTAAAGTTTCTAGCGCCGCTGAAGCCTGAGCAGACGTTCGCCATCTGTTTTTCCGCGAATGACGACGCCGCGGGCGAAGTCAATTTTTGCTGTCGCACCCGAGGCCGCGTAATAGTTGAAGGGCAGCTTCAAGTTTGTTGGAAGGACAAAGTGATTTCGTGAACGCGCCATCGTCTGACGCGCCCAAGTTTGAAATTCGACCGCGCGACCCGCGTCTGGCGCAATGGCTCCAGCAATTCCCGCCGGCGGTATTCAGCGAACGCCTGTATCAAAGCATTGAACTGCTGGAGCGATACAGTGTCGAACTGGCCGTTGATCTTTGCCTTCAGTTAAATCTG